>NZ_JBVVQE010000032.1:0-79272 GCF_055811435.1 Mesorhizobium sp. WSM4837 | reverse complement strand
CTCGGCGGTGATGCGGTCAAAGTACCGACCTCGAAGAGAACCATGAACCTGACCCCCGACGCCCACTGCGACCAGCTGTCGGTAGCTTTTCAAGTTGTCCGGTTTTGGTAGAACATCATTGTCCGCTTCTGTTTTGCGTCGAAGCGGTTCACGCTGCGCTCTGCACTGGGATAGGTCTTGTCGTGCACCGTCGGCCTGATAGCGGGCGAGATGCCTTGGACGTAGATCCCATGAGGAGTGGATAGCGACCTGCACACTCTGCCAGAGTGCTGGCGGGCGGCGACATCGCTGGACTGCTGGAGCGGTTTGCCGAGCTCAGCAGGAAGGCGCGGGCTCGGACCGGGCGCTGCTTTCCGATTATTGTGATCCAGGAGGCCGGGCTCGACGGCTTCTGGATCCATCGTATGCTGGGGACCGAGGGGATCGAAAGCCATATCGTTGATCCGGCTTCGATTGCGATCTCGCGCTGGCGGCGTCGAGCAAAGTCCGACCGAACGATGGCGAGACACTGGTGCGTACGCTTTTGGCATACAAGCGAGGGGAACCGCGCGTCTGCTCAATGGTCAGGGTGCCAACAATCGAGGAGGAGGACCGACGCCGCATCACGCGCGAACGCAAGGTGCTGATCGCCGAGCGAGTGCTTCATGTCAATCGCCTCAAGGGGTTGCTCTTCAGCCAAGGGATCTCCGATTACGAGCCGCTGCACCGCGATCGGCGGAAGCGCCTTGAGGAACTTAGGACCGGCGACGGCCGGGCGCTGCCTGTCCATCTGAAGGCTCAGATCTGCCGTGAACTCGATCGGTTGGAGTTGCTGCTCGAACAGATCAAGGCGGTAGAGATCGAGCGAGATGCGCTTCTGGCCAAGGAGAAGGCGACCATGCCTGCGCCGGCAGCGATGCTGACCGATATCAGGGGGATCGGCCCTGAGTTCGCGGCAATCCTCCATACAGAGGGCTTATTCCGACACTTCGACAATCGAAGACAGGTCGCCGCTTATGCAGGCCTCGCGCCAACGCCTTGGCAGAGCGGATCAATTGACCGCGAACAGGGCGTCTCGAAGGCCGGCAATCCCCGAATGCGAACAACGATGATCGAACTGGCCTGGCTGTGGCTGCGCTACCAACCAGAGTCCGCACTAGCTCGCTGGTTCCAGGATCGGGTGCACCGAAGTGCCGGCCGCTTCAAGAAGTCCAAGATCGTCGCGCTCGCGCGCAAGCTGCTGGTTGCCCTGTGGAAATATATCAACGCCGGCGTCGTCATCGAGGGGGCGGTGACGAAAGCCAACTGCCAGTAAACTGGCGATCACATTATGATCCATTCCTCAGGGCCTGATCAGCCCTGGCGGATCCAGGCGGACGAACCGGCAGGAAGCTTGGCCAAAAACGCCGTGACGTAGAATGGTCTCGTCCTCCTGAGCCCTTGCCCGCAGAATGCGGGATATTGGTGCGGCCGCTCCGAGCGGCGACCGGATGTGAGGTTGATCAGGCTCGGATAGGAGAGCCGCGTCATATAACCGGGCTCAGACCGCGGATCCGATGAAGAAGGCAAGTTCCAATGGGATCATGAAGTATCTACTTGACCCAACCTTCCTCATGTGAGGCTTCCTGGATAGTGGCATCCGGCAACTGCCGGTTGCAAGCTTGTTGATGAGGACCGGGCTGGTGTGCTGCGCACCTGTTGTCTGACGACGATTGATCAAGCACCCATTCGCGGATTGGCTGACCGCACGACCCTTTTCCGTCGTGGACCTTCCTCCTTCAATTTGAGCGGGCATCGGTTACTCCCTGCCCCCGCGCCGTATCGAGGATTGTCCGCGTCAATCAGGGCGCGCAGCACGCCAGCCAAGTCCCTGTTTTATATTCCTTCGTCACCTCCGTGTTTTTTCTGCCCGCGCGCTCCGGACTCCGCAACCCCGACCAGCTTCGCCCTCCGCGCGCTACCCTCGTGCCTCTCCGACAGGCGAGGGCAACTGACGTGCTATGTCCCAGACGAACCCGGCCAGCTCGCGGGCGATTGCGGTGACGATCTTGACCGTCCGCTTACCCGAGGCCGCCAATCTCCGGAATTTGCCGCAGAGACGAACCTGCGCCTTCCATGCGATCGAGCGGATACGATCGGGAATCTTAGCGCTGCGCTCCGCAGCGCCTGGCCCTCACGAGCAGGGAAGCGATAATGCCATGCCGATTCAATCAGCATGGAACGTGCGGCTGCGTTGCCGGTGCGCGTGATCTCGCCGCGCTTGATGCGCTTGCCGCTGGAATGCTCGGCTGGAACCAATCCGATCCAGGCCATGAGCTGCTTTGGGTTGTCGAAGCGCTGCAGATCACCGATCTCAGCCACAAACGTAATGGCCGCGATGAACTTGATGCCGCGCAGAGCTTGCAGTGCCTCGACAACAGGGGCCATCGGCCATTCGACTACAGCCTCCTTCAAGACCTGTTCTAGCCTTTCGCAACGATCTTGGAGTTCATGGATGCGGCGCTTGTATTCCTCGTAGACAAACTGCTGGTGAGTGAAGGGAAAGGTCTGCTCCGAGAGCCAGCGCCAGTGTCTATGACCCCAGATTGCCTTGCCCGGGAATCGACGATCATGCCGCAGATGGAAGCTTTTGAGTGTTGTCTTGGCGGCCGCAAGATCCTGCTTCGCCTGCCGGCGAGCGCGCACGACATCGCGGAAAGCCTCATGTGCTTCGTCTGGCACCCAAACCGCGACCAACTCGCCGGCGCGCAGCAAGCGGGCCAGCGTCTGTGCATCGCGCCGGTCGGTCTTCACCCGATCACCAGGCCGCCGCGGCATTGAGGAAGGCGAACTCACCACGCAGTCGATGCTGAGTTTGTTCAGCAGCCTGAAGATCATGAAGCCGCAGGGGCCGGATTCGTAACAAACCCGTAGTACCGAACCATCCCGCGAAATCCGTCCCAATGCTGCCTTCAACGAGTCCGCACTGTTGGCAATCGTACCAAAGAAGCGGAGTTCGCCACCTTCCTCAGCAACCGCCAGTGCTATTGTGTCCTGATGAACGTCAAGACCGATAAACTTCCTTGCTGCCGACATGAGAACTTCGTTCCTGTTGCTCGTTTTAACTGCGCAACACTCAGGATGCCCTTGGCCCGGGGCAAGTGATCGTCATCGGGTCAATCGAGGGCGCGCGCGCGAACGGCTTCACTACCGCCGAGCTACACCTGTATGGGGCGATGATTGTCAAGCTTGCTCCTGGTTCGTTTCCTCATCTCCTCGTTCGGGCCGATTGGCGACCATCTATCGTGCCGACCTGGCTTCGAACTGGCCGCCGCGCGCAGTGACGGTCAAGGGTGGGGCCGCAGGCCCCCATCGCGAAGCGACTTGTCCTTGACGGTCACGAGCACGGGCGGCAGGCTTTTCCGGGTCGGCACGAGCCGTTTCCAGTGGGGGCCAAATGCCGACGACAGATTTCCGAGGCGAGCTCGCCGAGCCAGGCGCGAAGGTCGCGCGGCAGACTTGTATGCGGTAGATCGCAGTGGGATCTGACCATGATGCAGCATGCGCATCGGTGGCGAAGCTCCGGGGCGGCGGGGCCCATTCTACGCCGGCGGTCCGAAGGACCATGTGTAGCTTCGGGTTGCCGCCACCTCGGATCGTCATCGGCAGACCCTGCTGCGGGCCCGCCAATTGGGGTGTGCCTTGTTCTCCCTCTTCCCACGTGCCTCCATCACGCCGCACGTACGATGACGCCCTGCGGCACCTCGCCCGCGGTGACGAAACGCCACAGCGCAATCAGCAGCTTGCGTGCCAGCGCCACGATCATCGTCTTGCGCGTGGTTTTGCGGCCGTCGCTCGTGCGCGCCTGGAACCATTGGGCCAGGTCGCTGTCCTTCTGGAACAGGAGAAAGCGCCACGCCAACTGGATCATGCCGCGCCGCACGCGGGCATTGCCGGCGCGCGCCAGCCCTTTCTCGCGGCGGCGTTGGCCGCTCTCGTCTGGCGACCCTGTCAGCCCAGCATAGCGCGCCACGGCGCGGCGGTCGCGCAACGGGCGCGACAGGATCTCGTGGACCAGCATGTCGGCGGTCTCGACGCCGATGCCGATGATCCGCGCCAGCAGGCGAACCATCGCGTGACCGTTCTCCGCAGCCGGAGCCGGAGCCGGAGCCGCCAGCCGGCGCAGGCGCTCCTGTTCGATGGCGCGGATCTGCGCGCGCACGAGGTTAAGGCGCTCAAGGAAGCGGTAGAGCTCGGCGCGGGTGTTGTCCGGCAGCGGCGTTCCCTCCGCCGTTCGGATGCTCTCCAGCCTGTCCGCCGCCTGGCGCAGGCTCAGCCGGAAGCTGCGGACCCCGAAGCGGGCGAGGATCGCCTTGGCGCGGTTGATGAGCCGCGTCTGCTCGCCGACCAGAGTCCCCCGCTCGCGGTTCGGCCGCCGCGCGTCCCTCTTCGAGTGTCGGGATCGCAGCCATGGAGCAATGACGTTTCTCGCCGCGCAGCCAGCCGAGAAAGGCACGCATCAAAAGCTCGGTGTCGAGACGATCGGTCTTGGCGCGGCGGTGCTCGCGCGACACTGGAACGCTCGAGGGATGGATGGCATAGGCATCGATACCGTGCGCCCGCAGCCAGCGCGCCAGCCAGAAGCCGTCGCCGGCCGCCTCATAGGCGACGGCGATCCGCTTGATCGTATGCCCGGCCCGGCCGGCTTCGTCGCGCCAGCGCTGCAGCAGCTTCAACAGTGCTGGCGCGTCGGCATCGATCTTCTTCAGCGGCTGGCGCTTGAGACCCGGAACAAGCGCGGCGACGAGCCACTTCGCCTTGCTGATTTCGATGACGGCGATGATCGTGTTATCCTGTTCGAGAGCGGTAAGGGACCGGCTCGTGTCAAAAGATTGCGACATGGGGCGCCTCCTTCTGATGGTGGTTTTGACAGCGCCGAAGGATGCCACACCCTCGCCGCTCGCCCCATAGCATCTACCCGGCGGGGGTACGTCATGCCAAGCTGATGGTGGCTTGTGGGTGCAAGTCCCATCCGGCCAAAGCCGTAGCAGGCAAGCCGGGACCGAGTCTTGCGGGCGTCGCGGCAACGCGGGGTCTGAAGTGTAGACAGGAGCCATGCGGGGTGCGGGAATGAGCCTCGAAAGGTGGATGGTCGCGGAGGCCGTGTGTGTTCCCGTTTCACGAAGGCAGCATGCATCGTTGTTATGCGAGACGATGCCGCTCCGCCGGGGTCGATGGCCGGATCACGTGGAAGGTAATCATCGGAACATGAGAGGCCCGACCGGGTCCGCTGGATTGGTCTCCAGCGGGGGACAGCAGCAAGGCACCGCCGGAGCTGCTGTCCGAGCTGAGGTCGGGAGTCGGACTGGTTCATAGTACTGATGAAGCCGTCGAAGGAAACGAGGCGAGTGGAGGGAAGGGACCAGCCCGAGGGGAGCCTGCGCGAGGAAGCCAAGGTCCGGACAAAGAGCCGGGTTGCCTTGCCGCCGAACGTCGAGCAGGTGAACGCGGCGGCCAAGCAGGCTGCCCAAACCCAGTTTACGGCCCTGGCGGCATCGTGTCGACGAGGCCGCCCTGTATCGGGCGTTCCGGCGACAAGCGGCAGGCGAGTGCTGGGGTCGATGGACAACCGTGGCGAAGTACGAAGAGAGACTGGAGGGTAACCTCCACGATCTCTGCGAACGGGTCCACACCGGTCGCCACCGGCCACAGCCGGTGCGGCGGGTCTACATTCCAAAAGCCGTGGCGGTAAATGGCCTCTCGGGGTGCCGGCGCTGGAAGACAAGATCGTCCAAAGCGCGAGGGCTGAGGTGCTGAGTGCTGTCCACGAGGCCGACTTCCTGGGGTTCTCCTACGGCTTCCGGCCGGGCGGAGCCCCCACATGGCGTGCCTGGCGGCCCATGCACGCGCCACTGGCTGCGCAGCACAGGTGGTTCGCCGCCGTTCTGCGTGGACACTACGGCGACGCGGCAGGCCGCACAACTACCCAGCGCTCAACGGATTCCATCGGCAAATGCGCCGGATATGGCTAACGGTGTCTGAGACGGCGCAGCCAGAAAAGCCGGCGCATGGGCTGGTCGGAGTTCGAGACCCTGACGGCGCGCTTCCCCCTGCCAACTCCGCGCATCACTCGAACTTGGGCGCGGGTTTGTTGAGATTCATTTGGAGTGATGACGGCAGCAGCGAGATGAATGATGGCATTGAAGCTCTGGTCGGTTTTGTCGGCGCGCATGGTCGATGCGTTTGAACTCTTTGAGCTTGCAGAAGAAATTCTCGATCAGATGACGCCATTTGTACATCTCGGCATCGAGCGGGATCGGCTTTGTTCCCGCGAATGCTGGGAACGCCTTCTCGTCGATCAGCGGCCCCTGTTGCACGCCATTCTCGAGGCCGGAACCGACCTACAGCTCGTTGTTGGGGTCGGAGCGGGAGCCTTCCATCCCATGATTTCGAACTGCTGTTGTTTTGACCCCCAGTCTCGCGTCTGCGCCCGCATCGAGGCAACCACCCGCGGCCTCGACACCCGCTTCGTCATCACCAATCTCGACAGAGGCCGGTTGAAAAGTCGAGGAACTGATCGCTGACGCGCCACCGCAAAGGGCGGCAAGGTCGTCGCCGGCGGCAAGCGCATGCGCTGGGTGGTTCGTTCTTCCAGCCGACGGTGATCGCTGATGCGACGCCGAAGATGCCGTTTCACCAGACGACTAATTGGAATGGCGGCTCGCTTCACTCGTGATCCGCGCTGAGCGGCTGTGACCCACGATGGTGGAACCTGCCCTCGTTTTTTCACGTGAGTTTCACGGCATTTCCTTCGGACCTTTCTGTATAGTCGAAGCAACAAGACATTCCGCGTTTAGCTTCACAGAGAGTTTCAATGGTTGAACATCAGCAGACTTCTACGGTCGGCCGACCTGACCGTTGGGTTCCCACAGTGGGTCCAAAGCGGGCATCAGCGAAGCCGAACGCAACCAACGCTGGGCAGTGGACGCGAACATCAACGACTATCATGACCCTGCCATACCCTTCCGAGCTATCTTAGTGCCTTTTAAAGGGAATCGAAATGGCAAACGAAGCAACGAATGAGACGGCAAACACAAGAGGGACACATCAGAAAAATGAAGAACGGTTTGGAATTGCTTGCTGAGATCAAATTGAGACCGAACGGATCGGTTGAATCGTTTCTAACTGATGTCCGACCAGTACTGAGGGCTTTCGTAAAGAAAGATAACTTGTTCAAATACAAGAAGCCGGTGAACAAGATCAATAATGAATGCTACAGATTTGCGATAGGAAGGCTTGGGCAGGGCGTTGTCAAATCACCATCCGAGGGTGCCGAAATCGTAGACCAGCTGATTTCGGCAGCATTGAACGACAAAGACACTGGCTTTCGCGCGGTTATTGAAAAGGAATACCAATTGGATGCCAAAGTGACAGAGGAAGAACAAGACGAACCACCGGGAGCGGAAGGGAAGAGGAGGAGAAAGGTGAAGACCGAACTACCAGCCACCGACGAGGGACAATTGCCTGAGGACCAAATGCGCGAATAACCAAACCGCCCGGGGACGCTTTAGGACGTACCGGGCAATCCTGCTCCAGTGCGTGCGCTGGATGTTTTTCAATGTCCAGCGATGCCGCGAGCCAAGCCTCAAGGCGTTGCCGGTGATCCGCCATCGGGGCTGGAGGCCGGCCGGGCGGCGGCCCTGAGGTGTAGCGCCAGTTTGTCGACCTTCGCCCCCGTATTCAACGGATCGCGCTGGATACTTCCACCGCGCGCTTGCCGCGCCGATGTGCCGACATTCTGCGCGCCCGCATCTTTGCGATCGCATGCGGCTACGAGGATGCCAACGATCTCGGCCGGTTGCGCACCGACCCGGCCTTCAAGCTTGCCTGCGGGCGGCTGCCCGACAGCGGGATTGATCTGTGCTCGCAGCCGACCTGCTCGCGCCTGGAGAACCTGCCTGACCTGCTCACCGTCGTCCGGCTCGGCTGGGTGCTGGTCGATCTGTGGCTGTCGAGCTATGCCGCGCCGCTCCAAAAGCGTGACGCTCGACATCGACGACACGGTTGATGTCGTTCACGGCCATCAGCAGCTCTCGCTCTTCAACGCCCATTACGACGAGCGTTGCTTCCGGCCGATCCACATCTACGACGCCGCGGCTGACGTCCGGTCGCCATAATCCTGCGTCCTAGCAGACCCCGACCGGCAAGGAGATTCGCGGCCATCTGCGCCGGCCTGTCCGGCGCGTTTCATGCGCCGGGGCGGAAGCCATCACCGACATCTGGCGCTTTGGCGAGAAGAAGCTCGATCTGCTGCGCCGATTTCGTCCCTTTGCCGATGGCGTGCCGGCCCATGATCATCCTGGGGGCATCCTCGCCAGCCTCGATGCCGAGCACTTCCAGCGCTGCTTTGTGGCGTTGACCTGAGACCCTGAATTCCTCCAGATTTGGGTAGAGTCCGTCGATCACGGAGACGGACGATGCGACCCTCGCGGTTCACGGAAGAGCAGATCATCGGGATGCTGAAGGAGCAGGAGGCCGGTGCGAAGACGGCGGATGTCTGCCGCAAGCACGGCATCTCGGCAGCGACGTTCTACAAATTCAAGGCCAAGTTCGGCGGGATGGAGGTGTCCGACGCCCGTCGCCTGAAGGCTCTGGAGGACGAGAACGCCCGGCTGAAGAAGCTCCTGGCCGAGCAGATGCTCGACAACGCGATCCTGAAGGATGTCGCCGCAAAAAAATGGTGACGCCCGCTGCGAAGCGGGAGGCGGTGGCTCATGCCTGCGAGGTGCATGGGGTGAGCCAGCGTCGGGCGTGCCAGGCTCTGAACATCGACCGTTCGACGGTGCGCTACATCAGCACCCGTCCGGACGACGCTCCGTTGCGCGAGGCGATGAAGGCCGTGACGGCGGAGCGCCGGCGGTTCGGCTACCGCAGGATCCACATCATGCTGGACCGGCAGGGCATCGTGATGAACCAGAAGAAGCTCCGGCGCCTCTACCGGGAGGAGAAGCTGCAGGTGCGCCGGCGGCGGACGCAAGCGGGCGCTGGGCACGCGCAGGCCCATGCTCGTGCCCGATCGTGCCAACACTCGATGGAGCCTGGACTTCGTCTCCGACACCTTCACCGATGGCCGTCGATTCCGGGTGCTCGCCATCGTCGACGACTACACGCGGGAATGCCTTGCATTGATCGCCGACACCTCGCTGTCGGACCTGCGCGTGGTGCGCGAGCTGGATGCCATCATCCGCTGGCGTGGTCGGCCGGACACGATTGTCTCCGACAACGGCACCGAGCTGACCTCGATGGCGATCCTGCGATGGTATCAGGCTATAGCGCGACAATCTGGGAGAGAGGTCGTATTGCCTCACGATGGAATGCTCCTGAACAATTCATCCGTTGCCTCACCAGGATGTTCCCCACGGCTGCGGCCGTTCAGCTGGCCATTGTCCTGACGGTCGCGACCGACGGCGGCGCGCCAAACACCATCGTGTGAGCCTTTTCTTTGCGCCATATCTTCACCCGGCGTTGCAGCGTGCGCAAAAGCAGATCGGGGTACTTCTCTGGGTACTCCGCTTGCAGACGTTCAAGCAGTTCCCGGCTCGTCCGCCACGGTTCTTCGTCAACCCAAGCCCGCAATTCGTCGGTCACTCCTGCAAGAGGATCAGGTCGCCGCCGTTCTCGCTTTTGCTTTGGTTTCAGCTTCGCGGTGGGGCGGATTTCGCCCTCCTTCCACGCTGTTCGCAATCCTGAGAGGAACCGATCGAGCGCGGGCTCGGTCATGGGCGCCGGCGTGGGCGATTGATCGGCGATGGCGACAAGACGCCGTTGTGCGGATCTCATGTCCCTCAGCAGCCTGACGGGATCCAGCCGCCCATATATCTGCAACAGCTTCATGCGAACGGATTCCGGGGTCCGCGGATCCTCCAGCAGCCGCTGGCAGGGCGTTGCCGGAGGATAATACCGCTTGCGCACCCGGGCACCGTCACGTTCCTTTTCAGCCAGCTTGAACGACGGCTGGAAGAAGTTCACGAACAGCCGCACCGTCGAATAGAGCTGCGCCAGGGCTGCGGCGGCTTCAAGTCCCTCCAGCCGGCGATAGCCGACAATGCGGCGAACGACGGCGCCGTTCTTCTGCTCGACAAATGCCTGGTCATTCCTCCGGTAAGGCCGGCAGCGGGTGAACTCGATGCCCCGCCGTCCCGGCAGTAATCGCGCACAGTCTCATTCAGGAACACGCTGTCATTGTCCGTGTCGAAGCCGAGAAGTTGGAACGGCAGGAGCCGCCGCAGTTCCGTCAGCACCTCGCTCAGCAGCTTCTGCTCGCGGACAAGCAGGGGAGCGCATTCCGTCCACCCGCTTGCAATGTCGGTGAGACAAAGCGTTTGGATAAAGCTGCCGCTCGCCACCGGGCCTCTGTGTGCCACCAGGTCAGCCTCGACAAATCCGGGCGGAGGGTCCTGCCAGTCGGAGAAAGTACGGATCGGAATGCTCCGTCGTAGCGCCGTGGATACCGCGCTGTGGCGTCGTGCCCGTCCTCCTGCGGTCTTTCGAGCCTCGCCAAGAACGCGGTCGATTGTCGCCGCGCTCATCGTCAGAAGCCGGGTGCGGATTTCCGCGGTCAAACGAAGATGTCCGTGACGTTCCATCGCCTCGACCAGAATAGGAGCCAGCGCCTTCAATCGTTTGCCACAGATCCGGTCCGACGCCTCCCAGATGACGATCAGCGCTTCACGAACGGCATCGTCATAAATGCGGCGGTCGGGCCTCGGCCCTGAACGAGACGGAGACGGGCCCTTCCGCAACAGCCGTATTGCGTGCTTGCGGTGAAACCCGCTCACGGCAACAAATTCATCGAGAATGCGCGCCTTTCGGCACGGCCGCCCCGCACATAACGCTCCCTCACCGCATCTACCAATTCATTCCGTGTCGCCACGCTTACCCGCCTCATCTGATCTGCTCCTGCCACACCACTGCCGGGAGCAGATCAGATGAGGCAACGGCTTAACATTCAGGAGCAATTCAGACGAGGCAATGCGTCCTCTCACTTTGATTGCCGCGCCGCAATCAGGCAACCGGCGTCGAATGGCACTACATCGCGCCTGGGAAGCCTACACAGAATGCGTTCGTGGAGAGCTTCAACGGGCGCTTCCGGGACGAGTGCCTGAACGACACGCTGTTCTCGACGCTGTCCGAAGCCCGCAGCGCCATCAACTCATGGAAAGAGGACTACAATCCTGTTTCATAACACCCATCTGTCTATGTCGTTGAAGCGAATAGGTTTTGCTGATCGGGATGCGATCCCGCGGGGTATTTGGGGTTTTGTCGCGCGCGACGAACAATCCGCTGGGCTTCCGGCTTTCCAAGTTCTGATCGCTTGAAGATCCATGGGCCATCCGGCAGGGGATGGATACCCTTGATCTCGCCGGATTCGGCGACGAGCCTGAGGGTCTTCGGTGAGACGCCGAGGAGGCGCGCCGCCTTGTTCAGATTGAGGCATGGCTCAATGCCGTCCAGCGCCGGACGGAAGACCGGGATCTTGTGAGGCGACCTGCGCAGTGACCCGCTCCCGTGTCCAGCGATTGCCATGCCCAGTTACCAGGCCGTTCCGGTTGAGAATGCCGGCGATCAGGTCATCGCTGGCGATCAGCACCAGTTGCCGGATGGCTGCGATGATGTCGGCGGAGGTCGCATTGCGCTGGCCACGTCGCCGTTTCGGCAGACGCAGTTCTTTATGGACGCCGCCGATCCAATGGATCAGCAGGACGATCTCGGAGGCTTCATCATCGATATCGGCGACTACTTCTTGGATGACGGTGCGCACGATGCGCTTCTTGAGCCTGGCATCCGTCGTCGGCGCCGACCAGACGGTGCGAAGGTCTCCGGCAAGCGCAGCGATGTCCTTTCCCACCACAGGTGACGGTTTCGGTGTCGCTGCATCATGGGCAGCGATCCGGCTTTCGATGTCGCCGACATGCACGCGGGCGCGGTTCCATCGCACCTCCAGTTCCGCCGCAACCAGCCGGTTTTCGGGATCGGCGGCGTCATATTGCCGGAAAGCCCGGTCGGCGGAGTAGCGGGCAGCTTCCAGATCGCGGCTGAGGGCGTCCCGGACCTGTTCGCGGCGACCGGCTGCCTGCGCCTCGGCCTCGGCGGCGGCAGCAATCGCGCCGGGCTCGACGACACGTAAGAGTGCTCCCTCAATCGCATCGTCGACGCGCAGCCCGCCGAAGGCGATGCAGCGCGGCTCGCCATTGTCGAGCAGGCCCCGCCAGCAGGAATAGCGCGGAATGTTGTGCTTGGCGCCCGTGTATCGCACCGTGAGCTTGCGGCCGCAGCGCCGGCAGCGGACAAGACCGGCCAGCAGCGCGTCGCCATGCTTGGGCGCTCCGTGATGCCTGCCCGTGGTCACATTGTCGCTCACCATCTTGCGGATCGCCTCAGCGCTTTCCCAACTGACATAGCCTTCATGGTTGCCCGGGATCAGAGCAAGCCATTCCTCGCGCGTCCTGCGTCGGGTACCTGTTCGAACGGCGGATGGGCCAAATCCGGGCGCAGCACGCGGCTTACCATAGGCGTAGGCGCCGCCGTAGATCGGGTTCTCGATCATCCGGTGTATGGTGGCATAGTTCGGCCGACGCCAGACGACATCGCCGTTGTTGCGCTTGGCAGGCAAATCCAGCCCATGCTCGAGGAACCACATCAAGGCTTGCCGGGCACTGCCGAGTTCGCCGACCTTGTCGAACACCAGTGTGATGGCCTTCTGCACGCGGCGATCCGGATCCTTCTCCAGGCGATCACCGACCTTTACGAAGCCCACAGGGGCTGCAACAACGAGTTCGCCGCGGCGGGCCTTCTGGTAGCGGGCCGAGATCGAACGCTGGCGCAGAAGATCGAGTTCATACTCGTTGAGACTCCCCTTCAATCCCAGCAGCAGCCGATCATTGCCCTGGCGCGGCGCATAGACCGTCTCCTGGTCGATCAGCACAGTGTCGACGACGCGGCACATCTCGATGAGCTGCTGCCAGTCGCGGCTGTTGCGGGCAAAGCGCGATACCTCCCGTGCCGCAACCGCTCCGACGTTGCCGAGACAGACCTCGGCGACCATCCGGTCGAAACCGGCGCGTGCAACGCCGCCAGCGGCCGAACGTCCGAGATCGTCGTCGATCGTCTCGACGCGAGACCAGCCGAGCGTCGTCAGGCGATCGCGCATCGCATATTGCAGGGCGCTGCTCTCGCGATTGTGCAGGACCTGATGGGCTGACGACTGCCGCACATACAAGATCGCCTTGCGCTCCAGATGGTGCGGCCTGATCTTCTCATGCATCATGACGCACCTCCTCCTGTCCGGGAGTGCGGTCGCTGTCGACGTGATCGAGAATCAGGCTGACAATCAGCTTCGTCACTGATCGGCGCGTCTCGGCGGGCAGCGCCTGCCATTGCGGCGTCTGCACCGTCTCGGCGTCGTTCAGCTTCGAGAACAGATCGAACTGGTATGTCGTGGGCTGGCGCGGCATGGACATCTCCCCGATTCGCGTCGTGAGAGCCCAATGCTGCGCCCATCTCCTGTGATTGCGATGGGGCACCCGTGTCCCGGAGCAGTGACGCCAAGGCGCCGAGCGCGGCAAGGTCGACGTGCGGAGCAGTAGTGATACGCCAGCTCGCGCTGGGGGCCCGATCGAACATCCACGCCGGAACCTCCAACCATCGATCAAATACCTGGCCAGAAAGGGTGCAGCGGAAGACCGACGCGTCACCCTTCTCGATCACTTCATGGATAAAGACTTGCCGCTCAGCCCAGGGATGCCATGGATAAAGAAGCTCGCGTTGGTTGGTCCCGTGGGTGTTCCGTCGCTGAGTTGTACAACAGCCTTCATCCGCACAAGGCGCTCGGCTATCGTTCACCCCGCGAGTTCATCGCGGATCAAACCCAACCCTGATCGTGTCCGATCATTCGGGGGCAACAACACTACCAAAACCGGACAACTTGAAAAGCTACCGACAGGTTGGCCCTTGGCAAGACACAAGAGGAGTTTGAATTACCACAGAAAAGACATCCCTACACCGCTGGCTTGAAACGGCGTCTTTTCCAGTGAACTAAATGGTGGAAGCATTGGGGCAACTCCTAGTGAGGTTTACGTCATGATGTTGTCCGCCGAAAACGTCCTCTTGGTTGCTATTTTAATGATTTGGATCACCAAAAGTCACATAGTCTCGCGGAATTATACGATACCACGTCGTTCGTATATCCGAAGGGGTATACGACATTTGGACCAATCTTAACATGCTCAATTGTATTGGGCGAATGACCCCGTTATATACCGAACGTTTACTCCTTATGGCCGTGCATCGCTAAGGCCTGAGAAGCGCATCAGTATTCCCACTTTTTACGACCAAGAGAAAATATGAATATCTCGTTCTGTGGACGAAATTCATGCGACTTACTAGATGCCAACGAAAAACACGAGCGCATCATAGTGGTGTCTAACCGTGTGACCAATGATCGCTCAGAGGGAAACAGCCCTGGCGGTCTGGCCGTGGCAGTGCTTGCAGTACTGAAGCAACGAGGTGGGGTTTGGATGGGGTGGTCTGGACGGACCTGTGCCACCGGTGACCAGGGGGCGTTGGAATCTGTTACTTATAACAACGTGACCTACGCCACGATGGATCTGACAAGTGGCGACTTGAACGGTTATTATAATGGATTCTCGAACCGGACTCTGTGGCCTCTACTTCACTCGTGCATCGAATTGGTCGCGTTCGAAGACGAGTACCTGCGCGTCTATGATAAGGTAAATGAGCTCTTTGCCACTAATTTGCTCACGGTTTTGGAGAAAGGGGATATTGTCTGGGTTCATGACTACCATCTCATTCCGCTTGCACGGGAGCTAAGGCAGCGTGGCTGTGAAAATCGCTTAGCATTCTTTCTGCACGTGCCGTGGCCCAGCGCTGATTTATTCCATGCAATCCCTGAGGGAAAACAACACATCGGCCGGACATACGAAAAGCTTGTGATGGAGTTGCAGCATTACAATACGATCGGTTTCCAAACCCCTGCCGATGTCCAGAATTTCAACAACGGAGTTCATTGGCTTATTAACAAAGGCGCTGCTTTGTCAAGCTCGTCCCAGCCGAGGTGCAGCAACTTTATATCTGCGTATGCCGTATCGATCGAAACACGACCTTTTGCTCAGCTAGCGCGGAAGGCGATCAAGTCAGATCATTTAAGCAATATGCGGAGATCTATAAGCGGGCAAAAACTTTTGATCGGTGTCGACCGGCTCGACTATACTAAGGGAGTCGAAAGCCGTATACTCGGCGTGGAAGAGTGCATAAAAAGCCGCGGATCGCTTTGTAAAAAGGTTACCTACCTTCAAATCTCGCCCGCCTCGCGCTCTGAAGTGCCTGAATACAAAGACCTAAGCAAGAAGGTGGCGGAAGAGATTGGGAGGGTAAACGGGAGTGTCGGAACTACGGATTGGGTGCCAATTAGGTACATTACTCGTCCTCAAACTCGAGAAGTTCTTGCAGGGCTCTACCGCATAGCGAGGATCGGATTGGTCACTCCGAGAAGAGACGGTATGAATTTGGTCGCTAAGGAATATGTCGCGGCTCAGAACGCAAAAAACCCTGGTGTGCTTATTCTCTCAAAGCATGCAGGAGCCGCAGCAGAGTTAACCGAGGCGCTTTTGGTCGATCCCGACGATGTTCAGGACATTGCGGCAGCCATAGATACTGCTTTGGACATGCCTTTGAGTGAACGCAAGCGGCGATGGAAGAAAATGATGAATCATCTTCTTAACAATGACGTATATCGATGGTGCGACAGATTCATCAACGATGCGGCGAACGTGAAGTAGGCAATCGTTGATGACCGTTGGGAACGAATAAGCGCATAGGGTATAAGCTGTTGTATCATCTTTCGAACATGAACGACGAATATTATATCTCGTCCTCTTGTCCTTGTAATCATGCGATATTTTAAATAAATGCGATGAATTTCCATTTCGCCGTATTTCTCTTGAGTGTCCGTTCCAAAAAGATTTGAGTGATTTCAGCAGGTTGTGGTTCCGTCGGATTTGCGAGATTCGATGGAGATCACAATGGCCTGGACTGAAATCACCCGTGCGCATTATGAGCGGCGTTGCGGTCGCTACGCAAGATGGGGTATCCGGCTTGAGCCTCACCTTGGACGGCGGTGGATGGTAGGAGAAAGGTGCTGCGCTTCGAGCGATGGTAAACGTGGTCATGTTTTGCAACAGCCACAAGCATCGGAAAGGAAGCGCAGCGTGAAGCATTATACGGGCCTTGATGTCTCGGTTAAAGAGACCGCCATCTGCATTGTCGACGAAGCGGGCAAGATTTGCCGAGAGGTGAAGGTTCCCAGCCACCCCGATGACCTGATCGCGGTGTTGCGAGATCCGGCTTGGAATCTTGAGCGGGTTGGCCTTGAAGCCGGACCTTTATCGCAATGGCTATTCGAGGCCCTAGCCAGGGCCGGCCTACCGGTGATTTGCATCGAAACGCGCCATGTAAAAGCCTTCCTGAAGGCTCAGCCGAACAAGACCGACCGCAATGATGCACGTGGCATCGCGCACATGATGCGGGTCAATCTGTACCGTCCCGTGCATGTCAAAACGCTGTCGAGCCAGAAGCGGCGAGCTCTGCTGACGGCGCGCAAGCTGCTGCAAGGAAAGGCGATCGCCATTGAAAACGACATTCGCGGACTGTTGCGCAATTTTGGGCTGAAGGTCGGGAACGTTGGAGTTGTCAAATTCGAGGAGCGGATTCGCGAGTTGGTCGATAACATGGCGGATCTTCAGGAAGTCATGGATCCGCTGCTGACAGCGAGGGGTAAGTTGCGTGAGGAGTTCTCCCGGTTGCACAAGAAGGTTCTGGACATCTCGCGCAACGATGAGATGTGCCGGCTTCTGATGACGATCCTCGGTGTCGGTCCCGTCGTATCGCTGGCGTTCACGAGCACCATCGACATTCCGCAGCGGTTCAAGAACTCGAAGGCTGTTGGACCGATACTGGGGCTGACGCCGAAACTCAACGAGTCGGGAGAAAGCAAGCGTGTTGGATGTATATCGCTGTGCGGTGACGCGATGATGCGAACGCTGCTTTACGAAGCGGCCCAGACCTTGATGATCAATGTGAGAAAATGGTCATGGCTGAAGGCCTGGGCGATGAACGTCGCCAAACGGCGCGGCATGCAAAAGGCCATTGTCGCGCTCGCCCGCAGGCTGGCGGTCATCATGCATCGCATGATGAGTGACGGCACTGAATTTTGCTGGACGCGGGATGAATTGCCAGCCGCCATCTGATCTCAATCGATAACCGCGCGGCATGAAAAGGAGATAAATGGATCCGCAACCCGGCGGATAGGTGTCCATCGCAGGACGATGGTGAAGTGAGTTCGAAGATCGCTTTGTTCGGGGTCGTGAAATGACGCTCAGAACGCATGCAAGATTGTTCTACTTCATCATTCTAACCCCATGGTGGGAGGGGCAAAGGCCGATCCCGGAGAGAAGCAAGACCCTGCGAAAGACACCAAAAGCCGGAGGAGCGGAAAAGTTCGAAAGCGCTTGACCTTTACCAGCCGAATAGAGAAGCGATCTGACCGATGCGGAGTGGGCGCTGATTGCGCCGATGATGCCGTCGGCGAACCCCATCGGCCGGCCGCGCAAGACGGACCTGCGCGAGGTCATGAACGCACTTTTTTACCTCGCCTCGTCCGGCGGCGCGTGGCGATTGCTGCCGAAAGACTTCCCACCCTTTTCAACGGTGCAGAAGTACTTCTATCGCTGGCGTGAGGAGGGCCTGTTGCGGACCATCAGCAACAGCCTCGTCATGGCGGCGCGCGAGGCTGAGGGTCGGGAAGCGAGTCCCACGGCGGGGGTGATCGACAGCCAATCGGTCAAGACCACGGAAAGCGGCGGAATTCGGGGCTTCGACGCGGGAAAGAAGATCAACGGGCGCAAGCGTCACATCGTTGTCGACACCATCGGCCTGATGGTCGGTCTCGTCGTCCATGCCGCCGATATCCAGGATCGGGACGGCGCACCGGCTGCCCTCAAGACCATTCTCGAACGCTGGCCGTGGCTGCGACACGTCTTCGCCGACGGCGGCTATGCCGGGCCGAAGCTTAAGGGCGCGATGCAAAAGATCGGCACGTTCACCCTGGAGATCGTCAAGCGGACGGACAAAGCCAAAGGCTTCGAGGTCCTGCCGCGCCGCTGGGTTGTCAACCGCTGTACAATGTTGCCTGGAAATGGTCATTGGCTTGGTGATTTTGGGCCGGCGGGGCCATCGAGCGGGGGAAACCCGGAAGATGATCTCGATGTGCGCGTCGTCGATTTCGACCCGGCGAACCACAGTGCGGATGATCTGCTGCATGCCGGTCCGATCAAGGCCGGCAAGCCCCGCTGTCACCTTGGCGGAGAAGTCTTCCAGACGACTGATGAGGAGTGAGAGTTCGCGTTCTTTCTCAGCCACTTCGACCGCCGCCTGGTGTCGCTCCTGAAGCTGGGAAAGGCGTTGTTTCAGCCAGCGATACGCGGTTCGAATTCCGCCTTGTCGATGACGCCCTCGGCGTAGCTGTCGATCAGCCGGCCGATGCCGCGACGCAAGCTGGCTATCTGTCGCTCCAGGCGGGCGATCTCATCCGGCTCGCGGGTTTCGTCGCGAACTTGCACGAGGCGGCGGCGGTATTCGTCGGCCACGCGACGCGGGTCCTCAAGGAGACCTTTCACTGATCCCACACCGCTTCTTCCAAGTGATCGCCGCGCACCGGCGAGTTGTCGCACACGGAGTGGCCGCCGAAGCGATAGCCATCCGCCGATACAACGATAGTAGCGCAGCGTCGTATCGTCGGCACAAGGCGGGCGTAGGCCTCGAGCAGATGTTGGGGGCCGGTTCTTGTCGCTTCGAACGACACGTGCACGCGCAGCACAGGGCGATCCATGCGCCGGACCATGTGCGCCTCCATAGGCCGGCTCACAGCCGGGCCGTCGATGGCGCATTAAATCCTGTGGTGGCCCTGATTCGCCCGCGACAAATCGACTCGCATCCCGACCACGACAGGTCTCAACAAGCGGCCACCTACGGCTTGGACGCTCGACGCATACCGACCACTCAAAGCCACATTTGGCAACATTGTACGGGGGTCTGTCGAGCGCACATTCGCATGGCTGGGGCGATGCCGCAGGCTGGCCAAGGACTGGGGGAGAGATCCATCGCTTCCGCAGAAGCCTGGATATACGTCGCCCACATTCGCCTGCTCACACGCAGGCTCGCAAGAGTTTGATATCAAAACATTCTTTTTGATTCAGGCGCTATGGGCACGAGAGTAGAAAACAATAAAACAAACAGAACTTTATTTATTAATTGGTGCCTGGCTTATTTTACGAGAACTGAAACAACAACAATACAGCCAAAGAACACGACCGCTCGCGTGTGACGAGTGGAAAAGTGAAAACACACAAATACAACAATGCCAAGCTACGTGGTGGCGATTTGATTAGACCATTGTGCGCGGTGAGATTGAAGGCGGAGACGATCGCGAACTCTGCCCCCATGTCACCAGCGTGACGTCTCCCCACTGCTTCACCGGCAAGCGGTCGGGAACAGCGACGAACCAGTTGTACGGGCACCGGTCTACATACAAAGCCGGAGATATGCTCGAGACCTGAAAAGGTTCTTCAAAGTGAAGAGTCTCAGCAGTCCGTCCGGCATTCTCCTCGGTCATATAAACGTACTTGAGCGTAAATTCGTCCCGGTCATGGCCATTAATCTCTGCATAAAGGGCCCTGCAGCCCGCGATAAGGGATGCCAGCATCCCAGGATCTTCATGCTTAAGTGGCGGGGGAGGCGGGGGTGGCATTGTGAGAGATAGCTGTTTAATCTGCTATGTCTAATGGAAGAAAACGAGGCTGTGGTGAATGTATAAATACTGGACGGGGCAGGTCCTTTCACGAATGCATAAACAAAGAAAGGCTACAAAGCGATATATCCTGCCGAGCCAAGCCAAGCCAAGCCAACGTTTGATGTGACGGGTTGTTGACTTAGAAATCCGGCCGCCCTTTGCAGAACGCTAAAGTTGTGCCCTTTGAACTGCGGCGAGAGCCAAAGCCTGCACGGAAGCTGCGACTCTACGCGACCTAAGGGACACATCCAAAAGATACCTTTTATTGCGCCGAAAGGGCAACAAATGTGCCACTCGGAGTCGTACAAATTGCGGTCCAATAGGGAAGAGCACCCCTCTCTATATAAGCCTCATCTCGTCCTCACATTTCACCACGGACAATCAAACCTCCTCTGCCTCCATCTTTACTCTCGCCGAACACCACAAGCGTTCTCCCCCTCCCTCTCACGATGGCTGTGTGGAACGTTCCAGCCGCATTCATAATTAATAATAGTGCCCAGCTGAAGCATCACCTCGATGCCCAAAGGTTGGCGTACGCAGCCGCAAACAATATTGCTGATGTCAATAATTTTAAGCTCGCGTACCTCTACATGATCGACGCGGATGCTGTTGTCTGTGTTCACAACCAAAATTTTCTTGGCCTCAATGGAAATCAATGGATTCGTGCGGCGAAGATTCCGGTTAACGGTCCGATAGGCCCGTGGAACTGGTTCCTAGCTGTCCCGCAGGATTGGTGCGCTGCTAACGCCACAAACCACCAGACCCTCCACAACGCCCTTGATTTTCCGGTGGTCGCATGGGGGCCCGTGTTACCAAGGCCGTGATCAAAGCCGCCACAGACCGGCCTGGCGCGTATTTGTAATGTTGTGGGTTTTGTTCAGTGAGCTTTTTATTTCAAATGGTTTGTAAGCGTTTCCTATTGTTGTTTTTTCTTGTGTTCGTTATGCTTTTGCGCCTATGGCGTACATGTTGTCGTACTGTTCATTTAATCCAATAAATGCCGGGCACGCTTGCGTCTATGTAATTTTGTTATTGTATTTGGTACTGCTACGGAGGAACAGATAACTTCCGATCCACGTCGGTATAATTATAAACGCAAATTGCGAGATACTTACTGCATAAACGGCAAGTTTTGTCACTCTAGATATCGTAAATTTAGTACATTTTGGGAAAGCACTACTGTATCCGCGGTCAATAACTCACTGCGGGTGGGCAGAAAATGACCTCTCTGACGTAGACTGAAAGGGACGTCATATGTCGTGCGAGACAGAAAATGGCAGTTCCCGGGCTCGGCGAAGCGCGAGCCCGGTATGACATTTACATCAGGATATATCCTGCCGCCTTCGATTGACGGTAAATTCGCACTCAATGAAGGTAACTCTTCAAGCGGCCCACATTTCGCTCTTCCACATCGAAACTATGGGCAGGGCCTTCGCCCCTGCCCTCAATCGCTAAAACGCTCTCCAGGGCTCACCTCCGGGACCGCTTTCCTCCAGGATCGCTTTGTCGGCCTTTGTGTGCCCCTCGTACTCGTCCCGCAAGGGACGCTCCGCTCTTCGCCATGGCGGACTGCGTGCGAGCGTCACACACGGCCTTGGCGCCGCTCCGGGGTTCACCACAAAAGGAGCAAGAAGGCCGGTGGCGGCGCTGGCGGCCTGTTTAGCCGAACGAGCGAAAATTGCGTCGACTGGCGCGGGTCGCAGAGTACGCCGCTGTGGCTTGCGATCGTAGCCATGGGCAAAACCCATGTAACGGGCATCTCCGTCCTCGGGCAAGGAGCGGCCGACGATCAGTTCGAAGTTCTTCTTTCATCGTTGCGGTCCCGGAGATACCCACCGTCCAGACGATGACGATGCGGCCATCGGGAACGGGCAGGTTCATCCAGTCGCGTGGACAGGCATCCTGCATGAAGGAAACCTGCTCTTCAGTCAGTTCCCGCTCGATGCGCCTGGTGGCCTGCAAGGCGTGCTGCCGAACCGTCGTAGCGTTGGCGCCGCTCTCGACCGGCAGCACATCGGCCAGCAGCTCGGCCGCGGCGGTATAGGGCACGAGCGATGCCCACCGCGTTTCCAGATAGAGGCGCTCGGGCGCGATGTGGTCGGGGATCAGTTTCCGGAGTGGAGAGATCGTTGCTGGACCGTTTCCGCCGACCAAGTGCGGCAGGTAGTATCGTGGGCTTTTCAGGCGGACGTCGCCAAAGAGAGTATGGAGGGTTATTGGATAACTGCCCTTGCTGCGCAGGCGACGTCCCCCATCCAGCTCGCGGTTTTCGCTCAGCCAGAGTTCCACCTGCGTCTCCACCATCGCCTGCTGTAATTTCGTAACAAGGCCTTTCGCCTCCGACAACGACAGACCGAGATCCTCGGCGCCCTTCGTCACTTTCACCAGATCGGCGACGGTTTCCGTTGCAATCGTCTCACCATCGTCACCCATAATCTCCAGAACCAGCCGCGCCCGCATACTGCTTCAACGAGGCGGCGGGTGCGGCCTACCGCTTCGTCTGGAACCTGTTCTGCGACTGGTACCTGGAACTGCTGAAGCCGGTCTTCGCCGGACCGGGCGAGGCTGCCAAGGCTGAAAGCCGGGCTTGCGTCGCCTTCGTGCTCGACGAGATCTACAAGCTGCTGCATCCGATGGGCGAGGCCACCCTATCCACTGCATTTTTCATGCAACGCGCTCGAACTTGGGCCGCCAAGTTCTGTCATCCGGTTAAGGACACGGACGCCAATCGTTGCTTCAGTCTTCTGATTGTCAAAATGTCGCGCTTTGAGTTTGGGCCCGATCACAGCCTTCCATCGACCCATCTGGGTCTCAGCTCGACTGCGCTTGTTGTAGCCGGTGGATTTCTGCCATGCCATCCGCCCTTTGGTCTGGATTTCTGCAATATGGCGATCGCGGACAGATGGAACCAGCACCGCTTGAGGACTGGCAACGGCAGTCTTGGGAGGTGGGATAATGACCTCCACGATCTCACCAAAGCGTGTCGCCAGAAGATCTCGGGTTGGCGTTCCATCATAGGCGCCGTCGGCAATGAACTTCTCGACGGGGCCACCGATCGGGTCCAGAAGTCCTGGTAACGCTGTCGGATCGCCGACATCATCCACGGTCAGATCGGGCAAACAATCTCACCACTGACAAGATTGAGACCAAGGCGCAGTTTGCGCCATCTTTTGCGTTTGGCCTTGGTTTTGTGCTTGTTTTCCAGCCACTCGCCCTCGCCGAAGACCTTCGAGCCGGTGCTGTCGACAACCAGATCGACCGGACCTGATGTTGTGGCTCGGGACTTTGTCGACGGCAACGCCAGCCCTTTGCTCCGGCGAGACAGGGTGGAGAAGTCAGGCACGGCAATATCAAACCCCATCAACGCCGCGACACTGCGCATCAAGCCTTGGGTCTGGCGCAGCGCCAGCCCGTAGACGACGCGCAGGGTCAAGCACAACGTAATCGCCAGATCCGAGTATTTCGGCTGACCACGCCGCGATGTCCGCCTCCGCGCCGTCCATAAAGACAGGGCCTCATCCTTCACCCAGATGGTGAAATCACCACGTTGACGCAGGCTTTCACTATACGCCGGCCAATTCGTCACCTGATATTTCTGCTTGGCAATCTTGTCCCGCCGATCGGCATTGAACTTGGCATCGTCGAAATCCGGATCCGGAGAGTGAAAACCACCGCTCAATATCAGTCGCCGGGTGATCCACGCAACAACGCCCTTGATTTGAGGCTTGGCACGCAATTCGGCACTTTCGATCAGCTCTTACCACGTAAATTGAGATCGCCCTGATATTTATCAGCAACATCGCCATGTGCCAGGGCCCTTTTTAAAAGCCTGTTGATCGATTGAAAATCGGAGATGCCGGCGCCCAATAACTTGGTCTGCATATCTCCATTGTTTGGGAGCTCCCAACAAAGCGTTTCCGTCCAGATCCAACGGTATATCCCTACGCCGACCTGGTCCGTTTGGCGCAGCGATCCGCATCAGCGCCATCAACATGGGACCGAGGCTAAATCGCCCCTTCCCGCCCGCGCGGTTAGATCTCGACGATATGCGCCGGCTGAGTTAATGTGGCCCGCCGGCTCCAGGATGCAGGCCATCGCAATTGCGGCATGTTCCGGCCCCATGACCTCACAAGCCTCCTGATATGCCGACGGCGAAACACCCAGCATGGAACGAACCACTACAGCAGCGGTCATTAAATCGCGCCATTGCCCAATTCGCCCGCCGGGGGCGTAATCTGATATCTGCGGGCACGCTCGAACGACCATCCCAAGCGGGAAAGATCTTATCGGCTCGCGTTGTCGCTTCGACTCTCGGTTCGGCCTCTCGCCCTGCTCAGTTTCGGAGCTAGAGATCGTGCCCACTGGCGTGGTGTCGCTGACGGCATTGGTTGCCGTGCTCTCCGGCATGGGCCGGACTGATCAGCGCGCCACTGCGGGCAGACTGATGAGCGGATCATCGCTCATCTGGCTGATGGTCTCAAGATGGGGTGGATGCCAGCCTTCTCCGACGGCATCTCAATGTGCCAAGTTTGTGGTGTTAGAGCCACGCAAAGGAGAGGCAGGCATGCATGGAAAAAGTTACCATCATTGGGGTCGATCTGGCAAAAAACGTCTTTCAGCTGGCGACTCGGTCTCCCGTCCGCCCTCGGCCCGGATGCACGGTAGCCTCTCAGCGCAATAGTCACCCTTGATGTGCGCGCGCGACTTCGAGGAGTGCACCCGCGATCTCGTCATTGGTCCATCCGGCCGCCGCAGCGCTCTCAACCAATTCCTGGACAGCCGGTGCCAGCGCGCGTTGGCAATGAAGCCCGCGATCTGGATGATCAGCCGCACAGCCTGGTTCCGCAATCGTGATCTTCGATCGCTTCATAGCCGGCCAGGGGCCTTCGCCCGTCTCCTTCAGCCACACGAGGCGTATGAGCTCGCATGTCATTGGAGCACGCTTCGGATATCGCTTGATGCGGTCAACAAGCTGTTCCAGTGATCCCGCGCGTTGCAGCTCCTTAAAAAAATGATGTGGCGCGACGCTCCCGAGCCGGTGCGTCTCCGCCAGGCTCCACACGTACCGATAGGCCGCCATGAAATCGGATCGTGGCGGAGCCTCGGACGGTTCGGCCTTGGTCACGATACCCCCGCCCACGAGCCGGTCGGCCTTTTCGATGATCTGGCGCGTCCTTGTTTTTGAAAGACCATGTTCCTGCGCCAGCTCGGTCACGGTCTTGCCATTCAGAAAGCCGTCCACCAGGGCGACGTTTCGATCGACGTTTGGATTGAACCCCCAGCAGGCTCGCAGCCGGTCCACTATCGTCATCGCACCACTTCCCTCGATGATCCCGTCTTGCACGGGTTTTCGATTCAAATAACCGCGATCGTGTTTTTGCTGGCAGCAAGATCGCCGGGCGAAACGCCCTGATTTGCCCGGGCAAGTCTTGTCCAAAACAGCTTTTACCGCAACATCCCGGCCTCGAACCTGACGGCTCACCCTGTACGAATTGCCGGGCTGCGCGGACTGCTTCCCAGCCGCCTGCTGATTGGCCCGTCGATGCGCTGCGATGGTGCCGCTTGCGAGCGAACGGCGGCAAGGGAGGCTGCGCCGCGACTGGAAAATCCCATTGACCCCTGCGGAATTCCTCAGTTGCCAGCCGCGCCCTTGCCCCCTTCGCTCTTCGCGGCGGTGGGGTTTGATCCCGCGGGATTCGCGGAAAGGAAACCGAACAGGAAAGGCCGGAACCTGATGGGCGCCGGGAGTGGAATGGAAAAGAGCGACGTCGAGGAACTCAGGAACGGCGTGTCGTGTGCCGCGGTGCTGGAGCGGGCGGGCTTCGCGGTCGATCCGAAGGAGAGCACGAGACGCGCCGTCAAGTTCCGGCGCGGTGACGAAATCATCATTGTCATCCACGATGGCAAGGGCTGGTTCGATCCGCTGTCTGACGCCAAGGGAGACGTATTCCGCCTGGTCGAGCACCTCGAGGGCGTCCCTTTTGTGGCAGCGCTCGACCATGTGGCGGATCTGATCGGGTTCGCCCCTAGCGAGCCCATCTGGACCAAAGTGCCCAGCAGGAATCGACCGGACCTTTCCATTCCTGAGCGCTGGCAAAGCCGGCGCAAACCGCGGCGCGGCTCCATGACCTGGCGTTATCTGCGCGACGAGCGTCGTCTGCCCGAGACCGTCATCGGCGCGGCAATCCGCCAAGACCGACTCTGCGAGGGCCCGCGCGGCAGCATGTGGGCCGCGCACACCGACGAGACCGGCGCGGTCACCGGCTGGGAGGAACGTGGGCCAAACTGGCGGGGATTTGCCACCGGAGGCGGAAAGGTGCTGTTTCGCTTCGGCCGTAACGATGCCGTGCGCTTCTGCGTCACGGAAGCCGCGATCGATGCCATGAGTCTGGCGGCGACCGAGCAGGTGCGCTCCGACAGCCTCTATCTGAGCACCGGCGGCGGCTGGGCGCCGGTGACCGTGGCGGCCATCCGGAGGCTTGCGGCGCAAAGCGGCGCGCTTCTCGTCGCCGCCACCGACAACAATGACCAGGGCGACATCTATGCCGGCCGGCTCGAGCAGATAGCCGTGGAGGCGGGGTGCGGTTTCGAGCGGCTGCGCCCTGCGGCCGATGACTGGAACGAGGATCTGCGCGCGGCGAGAGAACCAGAAGAAGTGAGAAGGGGGGAGAGAAAAGCCCGGCTGCCGCATGCCCGCCAGCCGCGTCAAGGGTGAAGCTGCGCCCGGCTTCGCCGCCCCTTGACCCGTCCGGACGGAGAGGCGGCCGCGGGGGAGGGGTCAGAAGGGCTGAAGACGATGACGAGTCCCGAGAGGATGAGCCGCGCTCCAGCCCGACGAGGCTGAAGGAGCCCGCCATGAACCTCTCCACCCCGATCCGCAAGGTGTATCAAAGCGTCGCCGACCGGCGTCAGATGTTCCGCCTGTTCGACCGTCATGCCCAGCGCCCCGATCGCTGGCGGAACGACGACAGCGCGCGTTCGCCGGCGAATGGTTCGAGATCGCCCGGCCCGAACACGATTACATGCTCGACATCCTGCCGCCGCTCTGGATGCGCGCGGGCATGTTCGCCATGCGCGAGTTCCTCACCGACAGCGTGACCAGCATCTTCTTCGCGCTGACCATTGATGGGCGTATCCGGTATTTCCACGGCTATTGCGACCTGTTTGAGCGGGGCTCGCCCGAGCGCATGCGCGACACCATCGTCGAACGCGAGTCCTGGCCGGTCCGCGCCATGACGCATCAGGAACGCCTCGAGCATATCTGGTCGAGCACCCATGACGACTATCGCGGCTATGCCGGCGAGCGCTGGCAGCCCGAGCATCGCGGCAGGACCGTGCTCGTCTACGGCCGGGGCCGGACCGAGCTCAAGCTGCTCGATCACCTGAGCGACGAGGCGATCGCGGCCAAGCTGCCGGTGCATCTCAGGCACCAGCCCGTCAGGGCAGCGGCGTGAGGTGCGGGCGATGTTCACATTTCCCATCCTTGCCGTCCGCAAGGTCATCGACCGCGGCATCGCCGATGCAGGCCGCCAATGGCGGCTTCCGCAATCCCTATTACGGCACGCGCCCCGGCGAGGTTGAGAAGCCCGGCGTTTGGGTGGTTGGTGACGAGGGCGTCTACATCATGTCCAACGGCACGCTCGCCGAGTGCACCCGCGCGGTCGTCGTCTATTCGGTGCAATGCCACCCGGCGGCAATCCCGACTGGTGGCACTACAAGCGCCGGCACTTCGGCGGCGACGACGGCATGGAGTTCATCGAGGCCGAGCGGCTGATCCCGCTCGTCGACGGGAATTTCCGAGCCACCCACCTCAACGTGCAGCTCACCGAGACCGAGATCTCGCTCTCGCTGATCACCCGCTGACCTTTCCCAGAACCGCGGCGCCGATCGCCTGGCCGACCCTGTTCGGCCGGGCGTTTTCGCGCGCCTTCAGCACAGGAGACATTTCTATGGCGCATGACGACCCCTTCACCATCGACCTCTTCGGCAACAAGTCGCTCTCGTCCGGCCTCGGCCTCGGCGTGACGGCCTTTGCGACCGGCTTCGACGCCGATCCAGACCAGGACGACGATCCGCCGCCGTCTACGCCCGCGCCGGCCATGCCGGTCGCGGCCACCGCACGTCCGCCGGCGCGAGACCGGCGAGAAAGGGGGCGGAACTTTCATCTCATTGGTGACCGTGGACTTTCGCGCGGCTGGAAGGAGCGGGCCCGCGACAGCATCGCGGCGATCCGGCTGGCGGCCCAGATCGAGGCCGATGAGCGGCCTGCCACGCGCGACGAACAGGAGCGGCTGATCCGCTTCACGGGCTTCGGCGCGTCGGAGCTTGCCAATGGCGTGTTCCGCCTTCCCGGCGAGGACAGTTTCAGGAAGGGCTGGCAGGAGGTCGGCGCGGAACTGGAGGATGCGGTCGGCGAGGCAGACTATGCCTCGCTGGCGCGCTGCACCCAGTATGCGCATTTCACGCCGGAGTTCATCGTCAGGGCGATCTGGGCGAGCTTGCTGCGCCTCGGCTGGCGCGGCGGCCGCGTGCTCGAGCCCGGCATTGGAACGGGGCTTTTTCCGGCACTGATGCCGGCAGAGCTTCGCGACCGTTCCGACGTCACAGGCGTCGAACTTGATCCCGTCACGGCGCGCATCGCCCGGTTGTTGCAGCCGCGGGCACGGATCGTCACCGGCGATTTCGCCCGCACCGAGCTGCCGGCACAGTTCGACCTTGTCATCGGCAACCCGCCATTCTCCGATCGCACGGTGCGGTCCGACCGCGCCTTGCGCTCCCTCGGCCTGCGTCTGCACGACTACTTCATCGTGAAGGCGGTTGATCGCCTCAAACCCGGAGGCCTCGCCGCCTTCGTGACCAGCCACGGCACGATGGACAAGGCTGATGCGACGGCGCGAGAGGAAATCGCGAAGTCCGCCGATCTGATCGCAGCCTTCCGTCTGCCCGAGGGCAGCTTTCGCGCCGATGCCGGTACGGACGTCGTGGTCGACATTCTCTTTTTCCGGAAGAGAATGTCCGATGAAGCTGAGGGTGATGTCTCCTGGCTTGATCTTGAAGAGATCCGGCCGGCGACGGAGGACGAAGGCGCCATCCGCGTCAATCGCTGGTTCGCGCGCCATCCGGCCTCCGTGTTCGGCAGGCACGCGCTGAGGCGCGGCATCTACGGTCCCGACGAGACCTACACCTGCCTGCCGAATGACAGGGAGGACCTCGCCGCCGCGCTGACCGCTGCAATCGATCTCCTCCCCGAGGGCCTATATGACGGCGAGGCGGAGACGATAGATCCCGACGGCGACAACGCACCGATCGCCAGCGAGCGTTCCGATGACCGGCATGTCCGCGAGGGCAGCTACTTCGTCGACAACCGCCATGGCCTCATGCAGGTCGTCGACGGCGAACCAGTCGCGGTGAAGGTCCGTAAGAGCCGCAGCGGCGAGGGCATCCCGGAAAAACATGTCCGCATAGTCAGCAAGCTGATCCCGATCCGCGATGCCGTGCGCGAGGTGCTGAAGGCCCAGGAGCTCGACCGGCCTTGGCGAGACGCGCAGGTCAGACTGCGCATTGCCTGGTCGAATTTTGTCCGCGCCTTCGGTCCCATCAACACGACCGTCGTCTTGACCACGGAGGATGAGGAAACCGGCGAGGTCCGCGAGACGCATCGCCGGCCGAACCTCCAGCCCTTCCTCGACGATCCCGATTGCTGGCTGGTCGCCTCGATCGAGGACTACGACCTCGAATCCGATACGGCAAAGCCGGGTCCGATCTTCACCGAGCGCGTGATCGCACCGCCGGCGCCACCGGTCATCGCGAGCGCGGCCGATGCTCTCGCCTTCGTGCTGAACGAGCGCGGCCATGTCGATCCCGACCACATTGCCGAGCTTCTGCATCGCGAGGTCGACGACGTCATCGCCGAGCTGGGCAGCGCCATCTTTCGCGATCCCGCGGACGGCTCGTGGCAGACCGCGGACGCCTATCTGTCGGGCGCGGTACGCGACAGGCTGAAGGCGGCAGAGGCGGCCGCGGCGCTCGATCCCGCCTATGAACGCAGCGTCACGGCGCTGCAGGGCGTGCAGCCCGCCGATCTCAGCCCCTCCGACATCACCGCGCGGCTAGGGGCGCCCTGGATTCCAGCCGCCGACATCGTTGCATTCGTCAAGGAGACGATGGGGGCGGAGATCAGGATCCACCACGTGCCGGAGCTGGCCTCCTGGACCGTCGAAGCCCGCCACCTCGGATGGATGGCGGCCGGCACTTCGGAATGGGGCACGGATCGCCGGCATGCCGGAGAACTGCTCGCCGATGCGCTCAACAGCCGGGTGCCGCAGATCTTCGACACCATGAAGGAGGAGAAAGCGATCGCCGCGTTCTCAATGTCGTCGACACCGAGGCGGCGAAGGAGAAGCTGCAAAAAATCAAAACCGCCTTCCAGAGCTGGATCTGGACCGATCCCGACCGGACCGATCGCCTGGCGCGGGTCTATAACGACCGCTTCAACAACCTCGTGCCTCGAGCCTTCGACGGCTCGCACCTGAAGCTTCCGGGCGCCTCTAGCGCCTTTGCTCTTTATGACCACCAGAAGCGCGGCATCTGGCGCATCATCGCCTCGGGCGCAACCTATCTCGCCCATGCCGTGGGCGCCGGCAAGACGATAACGATCGCAGCTGGCGTCATGGAGCAGCGCCGGCTCGGGCTGGTCGCCAAGGCGATGCTCGTCGTGCCCGGTCATTGCCTGGCGCAGGCGGCACGCGAGTTCCTGGCGCTCTATCCCAACGCCCGAATCCTCGTTGCCGACGAGACCAATTTTGCTTTGGCCAAGCGGCGCCGGTTTCTCAGCCGGGCTGCAACGGCCAACTGGGACGCGATCATCATCACGCATTCGGCCTTCCGCTTCATCGGCGTGCCGTCCACCTTCGAGCAGCAGATGATTCAGGATGAGTTGGAGCTCTATGAGAGCCTGCTGACCAAGGTCGAAAGCGACGACCGCGTCTCGCGCAAGCGCCTCGAACGGCTGAAGGAGGGGCTGAAGGAGCGCCTCGAAGCGCTCTCCACCCGCAAGGACGATCTCCTGACCATCTCCGAGATTGGCGTCGACCAGATCATCGTCGACGAGGCGCAGGAGTTCCGAAAGCTCTCCTTCGCCACCAACATGTCGACGCTGAAGGGGGTCGATCCGAACGGCTCGCAGCGGGCCTGGGACCTCTATGTGAAGTCGCGCTTCATCGAGACGAAGAATCCAGGCCGCGCGCTGGCGCTCGCCTCCGGCACGCCGATCACCAACACGCTCGGTGAAATGTTCTCGGTGCAGCGGTATCTCGGCTACGACGCGCTTCTCGAACGCGGCCTGCACGAGTTCGACGCCTGGGCGTCGACTTTCGGCGATGTCTCGACCGAGCTCGAGCTTCAGCCTAACGGCAAATACAAGCCGGTCACGCGCTTCGCCACCTTCGTCAACGTGCCGGAGCTGATCGCCATGTTCCGGACCTTTGCCGACGTGGTGATGCCGGAAGATCTGCGCCGGTACGTGAAAGTGCCGGCGATGTCGACCGGCAAGCGCCAGATCCTGACGGCGAAGCCGACCGCGGCGTTCAAGCGCTACCAGGTCCTGCTCGACGAGCGCATCAAGGCGATCGAGATGCGCGACCGGCTGCCGGAGCCGGGCGACGACATCCTGCTTTCGGTTATCACGGATGGCCGTCACGCCGCGATCGACCTGCGCCTGGTCGATTCCGACAACGATAACGAGCCCGACAACAAGCTCAATCTTCTTGTTTCGAACGCCTTCCGCATCTGGAAGGAAACGGAGGCGAACACCTATGTGCGTGGCGACGGCAAGCCGTTCGAGCTGCCCGGCGCCGCGCAGATGATCTTTTCCGATCTCGGCACGATCAGCATCGAGAAAACCAGAGGTTTTTCGGCCTATCGCTGGATTCGTGACGAGCTGGTCCGCCTAGGCGTTCCGCCCTCCGAGATCGCCTTCATGCAAGATTTTAAGAAGTCGGAGGCCAAGCAGCGCCTCTTCGGCGACGTGCGCGCCGGAAAAGTCCGTTTCCTGATCGGCTCCTCCGACACGATGGGAACCGGCGTCAACGCGCAACTGCGGCTGAAGGCACTGCATCATCTCGACGTGCCGTGGCTGCCCTCGCAGATCGAGCAGCGCGAGGGCCGCATCGTTCGGCAGGGCAACCAGCAGGACGAGGTCGACATCTTCGCCTACGCGACCGAAGGCTCGCTCGACGCGACCATGTGGCAGAACAACGAGCGCAAGGCCCGCTTCATCGCCGCAGCGCTCTCGGGCGATACCTCGATCCGCCGGCTCGACGATCTCGGCGAAGGCCAGGTCAACCAGTTCGCCATGGCGAAAGCCATCGCCTCCGGCGATCAGCGGCTGATGCAGAAGGCGGGCCTCGAAGCCGATATTGCGCGGCTCGAGCGACTGCGCGCCGCCCATACCGACGACCAGCACGCCGTCCGCCGGCAGATCCGTGACGCGGAGCGGGACATCGAGTATTCGACCCGGCGCATCGGCGAGATCGGACTGGATATCGAACGGCTCGTTCCGACCGCCGGCGACGCCTTCGCCATGACTGTGACCGGACGATCCTGCGTCGAGCGCAAGGAGGCCGGCCGTGCGCTGATGAAGGAAATCCTGACACTTGTGCAGCTGCAGCAGGAGGGCGAGATCATCATCGCCTCGATTGGTGGCTTCGATCTCGAACATTCCGGTGAGCGCTTCGAGCGGGACGGCTACCGCTACACCACCGCGCTGCTGCGCACCGGCGCCGATCATGAGATCGAGCTTCCGGTCACGGTCACGCCGCTCGGCGCAGTTTCTCGCCTCGAGCACGCGCTGTCCGATTTCGAGGAAGAGCGGGAGCGCTATCGCCAGCGCCTCGCCGACGCGCGCCGAAGGCTTGCTTGTTACCAGTCGCGCGAGGGCGGCGAATTTGCCTGCGCCGGCGAGCTGGCAGAAAAGCGCCGCCAACTCGCGGAGGTCGACAAGGCGCTGGCGGCGGATGTCGAGGGCATCGGGAATGCCGTGGCCGCCTGACCCAATGCGGCTAGCGACCGAACCAGGCGAGGTGCGGCCAGGCCATGGATGGAGGGGCACCGCCGGACGCTCGGTTACAGGCCAGTATGGAGGGAGGGAAATTAAGAAGGGAGGGAAGACCCGCTCGCAGATCGGGCGGGCCGCCGAGGCTTGCGCTCAACTGCGCCGCTCGCGATCCCGGCCCGTCGTCCTGCGCAGGGCTGAAAGCCCCGCTGGTCCGGCCGGGCAGGGATGCTCGGCCGCAGTTGCACCGGCCCGTCCGCTCCGCGGGCCGGGGGGATGTCTTCGGGAAGAAGACGAGAAAGGGCCGCCCGGCCGGGCCGGTCCCCAACCCCGAAAGGAGCATACCATGCATCTCATCAAGGCCGATCCGCGCGCGCTGAAGGAAAACCCGGACCGCATGCGCCAGACGAAGTCCACGCCGCAGGCCGACGCTCTGCTCTTGGCCACGATCAAGGCTGTCGGCATCGTGCAGCCGCCCGTCATCACGCCCGAGGCCGGCGGCGGCAATGGCTACATCATCAATGCCGGCCACCGTCGCGTGAAACAGGCGATTGCCGCGGGCCTCGAAGAAATCGAGGTCCTCGTCGACGAGGCGACGAACGACAATGGCGCCATGCGCTCGATGGTCGAGAATGTCGCTTTCGAGCCGCTCAACCCGGTCGATCAGTGGCGGGCGATCGAGCGCCTGGTCGCGCTCGGCTGGACCGAGGAGGCGATCGGCGTCGCGCTTGCCCTGCCTGTCCGGCAGATCAGGAAGCTCAGGCTGCTCGCAAACGTCCTTCCCGCCATGCTCGATCACATGGCGAAGGGCGACATGCCCAACGAGAACCAGCTGCGCACGATAGCGGCCGCCGCGATCGACGAGCAGAAGGAGGTCTGGAAGAAGCACAAGCCGACAAAGGCCGATCCACAGGTGTCGTGGTGGAGCGTGGCGCAGGGCCTGACCAAGACCCGGATGTATGCGCGCGATGCGAGCTTCGGCGACGAACTGGCGCAGGCCTATGGCATCGCCTGGGTCGAGGACCTGTTCGCGCCGGCCGACGAGGACAGCCGCTACACCACCGACGTCGAGGCGTTCCTCGGCGCCCAGCAGGAGTGGATGGCAAACAACCTGCCTAAAAAGGGCGTCATCGTCGAGGCCGGACAGTGGGGCGAGCCCAAATTGCCGCCCAAGGCCGAGCGCGTCTACGGTAAGCCCGCGAAGTCGGATTGCACGGCCATGTATCTCGACCGCGAGGGCAAGGTGCAGTCGGTCCACTATCGCATGCCCGAGGCGAAGAAGGCCAAGGGCAAGGCCGCGGCCGGTTCGGACGACCCGGCCGATGACGCCGGCGTGGTGTCGAAGACTCGCCCCGATGTGACGCGCAAGGGCGTCGAGATGATCGGCGACCTGCGCACAGACGCGCTCCACGAGGCGCTTGCCCGCGCCCCGATCGAGGACGACACGCTGATCGCGTTGCTCGTGCTCGCGCTCGCGGCCCGCAGCATCTCGATCCAGTCCGGCGCCTCCGACGACGTCTACGGGTTTGCCCGGATGGATCGTCATGCCGTGCGGCTCGTCGACGACGACGGCAAACTTGCCCACGACATGGAGACGCTGCGCAGTGCGGCGCGTTCCGCGCTGATCGACGCTCTGTCGGCGCGGGAAAACCGCACCGACAGCGGCATCGTGGCGCGCATTGCTGGCGCCGCGATTGGCGCGGACAACTTCTTGCCGAACATGGGTACGGACGAGTTCCTGTCCTGCCTGTCGCGGCCTGCGCTCGAAGGCTCGTGCAAGGACACCCCGGTCCTGCCGCGCCAGAAGGTCAAGGACACACGCGCAGCACTCGTCGAACACTTCAGGGAAGGGCGCTTCGTCCATCCGGCCGCTTTGTTCGCGCCGGATAACGCCAGGCTCTCGTCCTGGCTGACCAGCAACACCGCCACCGGCGAAGACGATCCCGACGGTCAGGTCGAGGATCCGGAGGCCGGTGACGATGTTGGCGGCGCTGAGCTCGCCGACCAAGAGACTTTCCGCGAGGCCGCCGAGTAGCGAGCCGGCATCTTCATTCCGATCGCCATCCCGCCGCCGGCTCACTCCGGCGGCGGTCTTGTTTTCAACAACCAGCACAAGGAGGACATGAATGTCCGCGCATCTCATCTTTCAGGCACCCATTGGTTCGCTCATCGCCTGGACCGACGACACACCTCGGCCGCCGGAACGGCACCACAGGAAGCTGTCTCAATGGCAGACCAGCAACAACAGGGGTCGCCTGATCCGCAGGCAAGGGGAACGGGCCGTCGGCAGCATCAGCTTGCCGGCGAGCTTCACGCTGCATGAGGCCGACTACTGTTCCGGCGGTGTCATCGCCATCCGCGTTCATCGCACATTCTCAGCTGATTCCCGGCTGCGCTTCACCCTGCTCGAACGCCCGGCCATCGGCGCGGTCCGCGTGCTCGACAGGCCCGGCGAGGACGCGGAGCTGGTCTATCTCGCCAGCGATTGCGCCGATGCCGAGGAATGGCTGACCCGGCACGGCTATCCGAATCCCGTGCTGGATGAGGTCACGGCGGACCAGATTGCAGCCGATCATGTCGAGGGAGGGCTGCGTGATGGCTTGTGCTCCTGCAAATTCGAACGCCAACCCCATCTCCTTCCGGAGGTGGAGTTCGGCCGCAGCGCCGACGGCCTCTTCGTCGCCCGCGCCGGCGAGACGGCGTTCGCCATGCTGCCCGCGAGCGACGGGCGGCACCATCTCGCGACCGGATGGCGCATTCCGTCGTCCGATCGCCGAATGGACCCGCTCCGACTTCTACGGCCATTCCGGTGAGCTCGCCGACGAGGCGGCGTTCCGGGCGCGGGTTCTCGAAAACGCCGGGCACCAGCGCGAAAAGCGCGCGCTCGCACGACGGGAGATCAGGTCCACTGCGAACACGCCCTGGGGGCCATCGCAGGGCGCCACCGTCTTCGCCGAAGGCGTGGTCTGCCATTCGACCGCGCGACATGGCGGATTCCACCTCTCGCCCGAATGCAACGGCAAGGTCGACGCCGGGCTTCGCGCGGCGGATGGATTTTATGAGGAAGACGAGTGTTGGGCGATCGTCGCCTTCACCTTCCCGCATCTCTTCACCATCGCCGTTCTGCGGAACGCACAATGAAGGACAGCTTTCCGGATGCGTGGGAAGCGATCACGGGCAATGTGCTTCAACCGGGCGAATCCTGGAAGAAGGACGAGCGCGCGTTCCTCGCCGAGCATGCCGAGGACTGGATCGTAGTGTCGGCGATCACCTGCGATCACGAGAACGGCTTCGTCGAGTTGCATTGCCACCCGAGGCGGCCGTCGCGGTCCCCGACTCGGGGAGCGACGCTTTCTCGTTCCGTCCGACGAGTACCGCATGAACCGGTTCGGCTTCGTCATCGATCCGGACCGCCACGATGCCTATGACGGCCCGTCGAGCTTCGTCGCCTGGCAAGGGAGGCGGGCATGACAGTGTCGCCCGAACACCGCACCGAGCTCTTGCGCATGCAGGAAGCGCGCAGGCAGACACAGCGCCAGCTCGACATGATCGACCGGCAGATCATCCGGCGCATGACTGCACTGATCCCGCAATTGCAGCCGCGCCAGTCAGGCTATCGTCGGGGGAGGGCGCCGGATCCCGGCGCGTTCCTCGAGCGCTATCGGTCACATCTTGCCGCCCTGACCGCGGAGCGCCAGCCGGAGATCGACGCCCTTTCCCGAAAGCTCGCGCGACAGGATCTTGCGATGGCCAGATTCCTCGAGCGGCATGGCGGTTGTCCCAATGGACGCGCGGCGTGACGATCAGCCTGTCTGCCGCAGGACAGGCAGGCGCCTTGTCCGGGAGCGGCCAGCCAAATCGTCGGGCACAGGCCGGTTCATCTGGTGGTGACACAACCGGCACAATCACAATCAGGCTGCTTGCAAGGCGGGTTGGTCGCGGCAACCTGTCCTTCCGTTCCCCGTGTCGATGGTCAGGCCCTTGCCCGGCCTCCCTTCGTTCGGTGTGCGGTCCTAAACCGGCGGCCGTCCGCTTCAAGGCCGCGTTCCGCGCCGCGGGGCGGCCGGTAGAGCCGTTCTCGGCACGGCGGGCCCGCGTCCCGCGCGAGGGCTGGTCAGCCCTGCTTGGACGCAAACCCACCCTTCTCGACCTGGCCCTCCCGGACCCTGAAGCGCCCGTCTTTCCGCCGGTTTTGTCTGGACCGCGCCCGAAGGGAGGACCGAGCAAGGAGCCGGTCCCGGCCTTCGGCGGAACAAAGGAAAGGAAATCCCATGACCAAGACCGCTCGCACTTCCCGCCAGTCCGCTCGCGTCGTCCCGCTGCGCAAGGGCACCACCCTCGAAATGGTCAGGCTCTGCTGCCCCGACGCCGCCCAGGCCAGCCTCATCTCCGAAAGCTTCGGCCTGCCCGTTCTCGACAGCGACGGCATCCGCGATCTTCACGAGAAGCTCATCATCGAGACGGCCGATGCCTTGGGCGAAGGACTGGGCGAGAGGGCGATGCAGATCCACCTGCAGCGGATCGTCGGCGCCTATGTCGGCTCCGCCCACGGCGCCGGCCAGTTCTACAGCCGGGCGGTTACGGAGGCCCGCGATGCGACCGCCAAGGTCGCCAACGACGCCCGCGACGAGGACCTCGACGGACCGGTCGGCTTCGACAGCGCAGCCCAGCGCAAGCGCGAGTTCGCCGCCGACATGGCGCTCCAGTCCCATGCGCTGCGCATGGCGGCCGAGGGCGCCGTCGCCGCCTACGAGCAGGTCGTCGGCGAGCGCTGGAAGCCCTTCGAGCGCCCGGTCGAAAACCCCGGCCAGAGCGTCGACCGCAAGGCGGCCGAAATGCAGCTGGCGGCCCTCGGGTAGGCCGCTCACGGGCGAGGCTTCGGCCTCGCCCGATCTGTACTCGTTAAGGACAATCCAGCACGGCGGCGTCAGGCCGATGCGCCTGCACTCGGTTTCGAGGACTGCCAATGCCAGTTGACCGGAAACCGCGCGAGACCCGGGGGGACCGTCTTAAGGTCTAGATCAAACTTCTCGAGAAACGCAGCCCACTATGTTCGTACCCGAGCCGTACATACAAGCGATGAGCGTCCTCGCGACGGATACTGGGCTTCACAGTCACGTATTTGGCGCCGCTTTCACGAAGCCAGCTTTCGCCACGCTCCACCAAAAAGGCGCCAATCCCTTGTCCTCGAAAGGCGGAAGAAACAACGAGTGCAACAATCGCCCCTTGGGGTTGCTTTGGTAAAGCGATGGGGAAATCGAAACACCTATCATCCCGCCGACGACGCCATTTTCATCAGCCACGAATATGGCGTGATCTGTCCGGCTGCGTATGAGAGCCATCCGTGACATCATCTCATCTGCCGAGGTCGGATAGCCGAGTTCAGTCATGAGATGCGCTAGCGACGGGATGTCAGCGGGGTTCGCGTGTCTTATTTCCATCCTTGCCTACCGATAATTTCCTTTGCCGGCATTTCACCGCAGTGACGCGATGGATGTGACCGTGGCGCGACATACTTCGATGCCGGTTCGGGTCGGGGCGACTGCAGGTGTTGCGCGATGAAGTGCCACGAACGTCTCGAACGCCCGCAATGAAGCCGATTCGGTAACCGACACGAAGGGAAAAGTTCCTCTCGATCGTGACGCTCCCGGTTTTCTCCGGTTTTCTTCTGCGCGCTCCAGCCTCTCCTCCCGTTGGCGAGCGCGGCCGTTAACTGATTGATCTCAGTTTCAATTAGCCGGGTGCGCCAATCCTCGCCGGCGTACCCGAAATGCGCCCTACTCCTGAGCCGCGGCGGTTTTTTCATGGAGCGCTTCAAGGCGCCCAGCGTGTTCCAGGGTTTCGACCCGAACGGATCGTGGCGATCGCCGGGCTCACATTGGGCCGCGTTCCAATCCCGCTCTCCCGGGATGGCTTCCTGGTCCGGCTCCGGATCTTCCACGATCAACCCGTAGGGGGTCCGCTACGCAAGCGTGCGGCCGCTTGGCTGAAGCCTGCGCGGTGATCGCGCCCGGAGCCGGACGCTGACGGAGCCATCGAGCGGAAATTTGGTCCGCGCAGAAGATGGAGCCCTCACATGTCCCACAATCTAGAACTCGCGCAAAAGCACGCCTGGAACCTCGCCCGCACCCTGATGACCACCGTCATCCTCTTCCGCTCCGACAACCAGTACGGCGTCCTGCCAGCCGACGAACTGAACGACGCCGACGTTACCAGACTGTTCGAGTACGATCCCTACACGGGCGCGAGGTCGGTTCATTGAACCGGCCTTCGCTCTGCCTTCGTCGAGCGCACCGCGCCCGCCAGGCAGGGCGCTTTCGCGCCTGTCCGCACTTCGCGCCCCGTCCCGGACGTCGCTCCTGCCGGGTCCGGCGCCGCGCGCAACGGCTTCGCCGTCCTCCACTGTCGTTTCGGCCCTGCGGGTGCCCGCGCCTCCTGATCGCCCCGGCTGATGGACCGCCGTGACGGGGCCGCGATGGGCGCGGCCTCCAGAATGGAGGTTCAGGAAAATGAGCAGGAAAGAAAAAGGATCGCGGGCAAACCTCTACGCGAGGATAACCGAGAAGATCGTCGCCGATCTCGAAAATGGCGTGCGCCCTTGGGTCAAGCCATGGAGTGCGGGTCATCCGAGTGGCAGGGTCAACAGGCCGCTACGCCACAATGGGCTGCCCTATCAGGGTATAAACACGCTGCTTTTGTGGTCCGAAGCGGTCGCGCAGGGCTTTGTTTCACCCTACTGGATGACATTCAAGCAATCGGTCGAACTGGGCGGCCATGTCCGCAAGGGCGAAACCGGCACCACAGTTGTCTATGCCGGCAGCTTCAGCAAGACCGAAATCGACGTCAATGGCGACGAGGTCGAGCGCGGGATTCCGTACCTCAAAACCTATACGGTCTTTTGCGCGGACCAGATCGACGAGCTGCCGTCGCGCTACTACGCAGCAGCGGAGCCCGCGGCCAAGCCCGTCGAGCGGATTGAACATGCCGATCGCTTCTTCGACAACACCGGCGCGGTCGTGCGCTATGGCGGTGACAAGGCGTTCTACTCGCCATCGTCCGACCATGTGCAGCTGCCCCATCCCGAGAGTTTCAGGGACATGGCGTCGTTCGTCGCTGTCAGGGCCCACGAAACCCTGCATTGGACGGCTGCCCCCCATCGTCTGAACCGGGATCTCAGCCGCTACCACAAGGATCGCACGGACCGGGCGCGCGAAGAATTATTGGTGGAGATCGGGTCAGCGCTCATTTGCGCTGACCTCGGCATCGTTCCGGAAATGGAGCCGAGGCCGGATCATGCGTCCTATCTTCAAAGCTGGCTGACCGTACTCGGGTCGGACAAGCGGGCGATCTTCACGGCCGCAGCCCATGCACAGCGCGCAATCGCCTATCTGCACGGACTGCAGCCGCAGTCAGATACGATGGGGGAGGCGGCCTGATGCTCCATTCTTCGCTCCTCCTGGCTATGGTATGTCGGGCCGATGGTGCCCAAGTTTGTCCTATCTGTGGACGGGATATTAAAGCACATGTGAGAAGGAGAGCTGATGCCTGAGCTGGACCCAAATGTTGCTGACCAAGTGCCGTGGTCCATCACCCCTTACGATGACCGGCACAAGGTGACCAATATGCGCCTTCTCGATGCCGAGGCAGATGGCGCTGACTGGCGGGAAGTCGCCCGGATTGTCCTTCACCGTGACCCTGTGGCCGAGCCTGAGCGCACCCGCCATTGTTGGGAAGACCATCTAAGACGGGCAAAATGGATGACGACAACCGGCTACCGAAAACTCCTTGCCGGCGACCGCGACGCCCTGCAGTAAAGCGCCATCAGGGTCGCGCCGGCACGGCTGATCGCGCAGCTCTGATCCCTCTTGGCCTTGGCCGCCGCCTCGGCGTACGACCGGGATGTGGAATAAGAGCTGTCACTGTCCCGCATCACTGACGGACCGGATGACCAGAAACGGTCGGTCGTTCGGCAGCCTCCCGAACCGGGACGGACTGATCCGTTCACGGGCGGGATAGGCTGTCGCAAGGTCGTGTCGGGCTGGTGCGAGCCCCGCCAGCGAGCGACGGAGGCGTGGCTTGATCGCGGTTGCGCAAGGCGAGGGGATCGCTGCATCCGCGGACCGGGATCCCTTCGCCGTTCGCGCGGGGGCGTTCGTCACCTCGCCATTCCGATGCGCCCGCGGTGCATTGCCCTCGACCTGCTGGGAAGCCGCCGTTCACCTTGTGCACAGCCGCGATTGATCAGGCGGGTTCGGGAGGTCGCCGGAGGCGATGAGGCCCGCTGCGCCGCGCCCGGCGTTGAGGGGCGTTGCCGATGTTGCCGGCGTCAATCGTCCGCGGCCATCCCGTCTCCGGTTCTGCTGCCGGTGAAAAAAATCCCTCCGAAACGAAATAAGCCCCTAAGTCCGTTCGTGCGCCGCTCGCAACCCCCGCAGCTCCGGACCGTGTTGGCGCGTGCCGCGCCTGCCCGCACCACTCCGGGCCTTGGGGGCAAGCCTCGTGCGTTCCGCTTCGGTTGCAGGCGGCTCCCGACCGCCTTGGCCGGGTCTCGTTCGGAGGGACTTCTCCCCCGGACGAGCAAAGGAGACAGGAAATGACCAACATCGTTCTTCTCGCCGGCAACATCGGCAACGACCCCGAAACCGCGACCACCCGCGGCGGCACCAAGATCACCGACTTCCGGCTTGCAACCTCCCGCCCCCGCCGCGTCGACGGCAAGGTCGTCAAGGGCGAGAGCGGCTACGCCGAGCAGGACACCGAGTGGCACCGCATCAAGTGCTTCAACGGGCTCGCCGAGACGGTGCAGAAGCACTGCGTGAAGGGCATGAAGGTCGCGGTCCGCGGACGCATCCACTACACGCAGTGGACCGACAGCGAGGGCGTCGAGCGCTACGGCTCGGAGATCATCGCCGACGGCGTCGAATTCCTCGCCTGGCCGAAGCAGCGCGACAGCGCCGGCAACCAGAGCGAGGACACCGACGAGATCCCCTTCTGAGAGGCGGATCGCACGGCCCCGCCGCGAGGCGGGGCCTTCCGCATATTCTGCCCGCAATCGCTTTCAGTTCTGCGCCGCCTTCCTCAACCAGTCGCGCATTTGCCGCGCAGGCCTTGACAGTTGCGGCGTGTCAGGGGTGAGCAGATGATACCGCTCCCGCCCCGGTAGCACCGGGCCGGGAAGCTGAACAAGACGCCCCGACTGCAGATGCTCGCCGCAGGAAAGATGGTCGCCGATTACAATGCCAAGTCCGCGCAGCGCCGCGTCGATGCACAGATGCATGCGATTGAAGAACAGGTGGTTGTCGAGATCGTCCAGCCTGATGCCTGCCGCTTCGCAATAGCGCCGCCACCAGTAGAGCCCGCGCTCGTGGATCAGCCTGTGCGCCGCGTAGAAACCGGGTGAGGCCGGATCGGGGCTTTTGGCGATCAATGCGGGCGAGGCGACAGGGAACGCGTTGAGGTCAAGGAAGGGTTCGGAGCGGAAGCCGATCAGGGCCGCCGGTCCCCAGGTCAAAACCAGGTCGACATCGCCGGGCAAGCTGCGCGGCGGGTCCGGGCGGCAGCGGAGATCGACGTTGAGCCGCAGCGCGTCAAGCGCCTGCGCCGTCAGCCGCGGCATGAGCCACAAGACCGCCAGATCGGATTCCACATCCAGAACCACTGTTCCCCTGGCCGTGCCGCGCTTGAGACGCCCAACGCCAAGCGCCAGATCGGCGAACGACCGGGCGACGGTTCGGGCGAAGAGGCTGCCGTCGCCGGTCAGGACGACGTGGCGGGCGTGGCGTTCGAAGAGTTCCACACCCAGTTCCATCTCCAGATTGCGGACATGGCGGCTGACGGCAGCATGGCTGACGCCCAGTTCCTGCGCGGCCGCAGCGAAGCTGCCATGTCGGGCAGCGGCCTCGAAGGCGCGGGCGGCGTTGAGGTTGGGCAGTTTGCGCATGCGACGAGCATAACAAAAGCGTTCGCTTGGGGCAAAATAAGTAGTTTAAGCGAAAACTCATTTTGCGGCATGTCCTCGAACATCCCATCATCGCGAGGATGCCATGACCCGACTGCCGAACCCCGAAGCCCGGATGATCGTCGCGCTGATTTGCGGCGTGACGATCTACGGCTTCGCGATGGGCACCACCTATCCGCTTCTGGGTATCCTTCTCTCGGATCAGGTGTCAGGCGTGCTCATTGGCATCAACACCGCAGCGACCGGCCTCGGCCTCATGACCGGTGTGGTGCTGCTGCCAGGCCTCGGCCGCCGGTTGGGCGCAGGTCCGACGGCGTTGGCAGGTGTGGGGCTGCTGGCGGCGGCGCTCGTTGCGCTGGCCTTCCTGCGCGACTTCTGGCCGGTCTTCGCGGCGCGCCTGATTCTGGGCTGCGGTGCGGGTCTCATGTTCATCGTCGCCGAAACGGCGCTGAACGCGGCCGCGGCGCCAGAGCGGCGCGGCCGGATCATGGGCGTCTATACCGCTGCCAGCGCCCTTGGTTTCGTGCTCGGCCCGGCGATGATCGCTCTGATGCCAGACCGCCCGGCCGCGCTTCTCCTCGGCTGCGCTGCGATAGCGCTGGTGGCGCTGATCCCTTTTGCCGTGGTGGCACGGCGGGTGAGCCGCGCGGTCGTGCCGGGATCGGCGCGCCACATCCTGCCTGCGATCGCAGCCTTTCCCCTGGCCTTTGGCTTTCTCTTCATCGCATCGATGGTTGATGCTGTCGCCATCAGCCTCATGCCGGTCATCATGCTCGATCGCGGTTTCGACGTCTCGCAGGCGGCGCTGCTCGCCACGGTGTTCCATGTCGGCCTGGTGATCGGGCAGCCGCTGATCGGGCTGGCGCTGGACCGGGCCGGCCGCCGCCGCACGGTGCTTTCTTGCTGCGGGCTATCGCTCGCCTGCACCCTGCCGCTGATCTCCGGATCAGGGATGGGGTTCTGGCCCGTGACCGGGCTGATGCTGGTCTGGGGCGGCGCGAACTACGGGCTCTACACCGCCGCGCTCGCGCTGATCGGCGACCGCTTCCAGGCCGAGACGCTGACGGCGGCGATCGCGGCGCTTGCCGCCGTCTATGCTCTGGCTGCCATCATCGGCCCCGCCGTCGCCGGCGGCATGATGGACGCGCTCGGCGCGCAGGGTCTATTCGGAGCCGTAGCGGTTGTCTATCTGGCGGCGCTCTGCGGTGGCGTCTGGCTATTCCGGCCGGTCGAGCCGGCATGGCAGAAGCATCAGATCCGCTGATGTCCGCGAGAGGCTCGATCGCGAATCGTACTGGTAGCCAATGCCCGCAAGTGCTCCAAACGCTGGATCAGGCTTCCGGCGGTTGGGTATCGCGGTAGCCCCTTCGCCTCTTGCTGCGCTCGAGGCGGATCAACGCGCTGTCCGCTTCTTCCGGTTGATCGAATGTCTGCGCCATCGACTGGCCGTTCGTGCCGATGCGGCCCCAGTTGCGGATGATCGAAGCCCCTCCGAACAGCGTCGGCTAGACCGAGAGCACATAGAAGCGCCGCATGTTCCGCGTCGGGTCGATGCGGCGAAGATGGATGGGCAGGGTCTCCTTATTCGACATGGCCCTGAGTCTCGCTTCCATCGGAAGCGCAGTCCAACGATTTTCCTGAATCGATCCCGGCCGACCGATTCACGCCGCTGATGCGTCAGTCGCACCAGCTCCGCCGGGCGCCGTCCCGGCGTGCAAGGCCCTCGGCGATCAATGTCTCGCCGATCGAATGCCCGTTCCTGGTCACGGTCCTGAGCTTCCGCCCATGTTGATCCTCGTCGCGCTGGCCGGCCACCAGCGAGAACTTTCCCGGGTTCAGCAATTCCCGCAGCCGACGTTTCGCGGCCTCGCCCTTGAGCCGCTCCGCCTCGCAACGAGGCGAGCTCAGCTCGGGCGTGTCGATATCGGCAATCCTGATCTTCACACCCTGATGCCAGAACGTGTCGCCATCCACCACGCAGGTCACGCGCGGACCGGCGCCACATATCGGAAACGAAGCCGAGAGCGTGTCCTGTTGTGGCGCTGACACGAAGGCCGGCATTCCCGCGATCCCGCCCGCTCGGCCGAGTTGGTAAGCGCCAAATGTCGCCGCTACGACGAGCGCGCCGACGACCAACTTCGCAATCGCCGATCCGATTTTCCGACGCGATGATTTCCGCCGATAGACGGGCTGTTTCCCGCGCCGCGTCTTCGGCTGCCCGAAACGCGTTCGTTTCTTCTGCTGGAACCTGACGACGGTGTTCAACGAGGGCATGTCTCCCTGCTCTGCTTCCGAGGTTTTCGCAGGATGCGGTTTCGATCGTCTTACGGGCATCGTTCAACTTCCCCGCATCTCAGGGCCAGCAATGGCGACCTGGGACTGAAGCGGATTTGGGAGAGCCACTTGCGGCGGCCTGCCTCTAGTCGCGACCCTTCGCGTCGCTCCCGCAGCCCGCTCCGCGGTCTCCGCGCATGCGCGTGACGATCCATCTCGCAGGGCGTGTGCGTCCGGCCGGACCATCGATGCTCCTGCTGACGACGACAGCTCCGGCATCGGTCCGCGGCGAAGCCTCATTGCGCCACCTCCTTCCGGTGGAACCTGTTCTCTCCGACCCAGGCCCTCATGTCCACGCGGCGGAACCAGATGGCGCGCCCGCATCTGAGCGGCGGATTGCCGGCGGTGAAGACGATCTGCTCGTCGGCGCGCATGCGCATCACCTCGTGCGGCAGGATCAGCGGCCGGCGCGTGAGCTGCTTGGAGCGTGTGCGCGAGGAACCGGACATCTGCGAGGAGCGGCTCAACTGGTCGACCTCGACCGTGGTGTCGCCGCAGCGCTTCGAGATGTAGTCGGCGGTCTCGGGATCGTTGATCACCGCGAAGGAAATCCAGGACGCACTCTCGAACCATTTCGAGGTGGCGTCGCGGCCGCCATAGGCCTCGCGCATCTGGCCAATCGACTGGTAGAGCAGCATCATCGTGATGCCGTATTTGCGGCCGGCGTCGCGGGCGGTCTCGAGGATACGCAGGAAGCCGAGTCGGGCAACCTCGTCGAGCAGGAACAGCGTGCGGCCCTTCACCGCGCCATTGCGGTTGTAGATCGCATTCATCAGCGCGCCGATGATGACGCGGGCAAGCCCCGGATGCGTCTCCAGCACCTTCAAGTCAAGAGCGATGAAGATGTCGGTCTCGCCGGCGGCGAGCTCGTCCGTGGCAAAACTGTCGCCGGAGACGAGTGCTGCATAGTTCGGATAGGAGAGCCAGTGCGTCTCCTTCACCGCGTTGGCATAGACGCCAGAAAAGGTCTCCGGCGTCATGGCGATAAAGGGCGCGACGTTCTCCTTCACGAATTCCGATTCGGACTGTTCGTAGATCTTCGTCAGGCGCTCGCGCAGCTTGGGCTCCGGCTCCGACAGATTGGCGCGGACCCTTCTCAGAGTCTGGTCCCTTCCTGCCGTATGACCGGAGAGGCAGACGTCGGCGATCAGCGCGGTCAAAAGCTGCATCGCGGACGCGCGAAAGAAGTCGTCGCGCGCCGAGGCTCGGCCCGCCGTATCCGTCATCACCCAGGTCGCCACCGCGACGATGTCCTCCTCCTTCGTGCTGCCGAAACGGCCGATCCAGTCGAGAGCGTTGAAGCCGGTGGCGGCATCGGCGGGGTCGAGGACGATCACCTTGCGACCGGCCTTGCGCCGGCGGTCGATGACCATCGGCGCGACCTCCGATGACGGGTCCAGCACAACGAGCCCGCCGCCCCATTTGAGGGCGGAGGGAACCGTCACCGACGTCGTCTTGAAACCACCGGAGCCGGCGAAGACGACGCCATGAGAAGAACCGAACGAGCCGTCGAAGCAGAGCAGCGGCGAGCGGCCTCCCGCGCCCCACGTCTCGCGGCTGTCGGGGCGGAAGGCGAGGCCCGCCACATGGTCGCGATCGACGCGGTAGCGCTCGCCGATCACGATGCCGCCGGCTTCGGAAAACAGCCTGCCGGCCGCCTCCATTCCCATCCAGTCGGTCTCGCCGTGGATCGCCCGCTTTCCCCGGATGCGTCGCGGCCCGGCTGCAGCGAAAGCGGCATTGCCCTTGATCGCCACGCGCAGCGCGAACACGCTGCATATCAGCGCGATTGTCGCGCCGACCGCCGTTCCGGGATCCGCATAGGACAGAGCCGTCCGGCCAACCGGTACGCGATCGGCGAGCGCGATCAGGCGGACGGTTTCGCGCGTCGCGGCGATCGCCACGACGGCCGTGGCTCCGCCTACCACACTCCAGCCCGCGGCGCGGATCGCATGCGCGCCCGCAGCCGCGAAGAGAAAGATCACCCCGGCAAGTCCCGCTGCCGCATAGGGAAGGGCAAGGCCGGCCCTTCCGAGTATGAACCGCGCGCCCTCGCTCGTTGCCAAGCTCGCGAGCCAGCTCTCGATGCCGGTAAAGCCGATCAAGACCGCCAGCATCAGCGACGCCGGTGAAAGTGCGAGCATCGCCCTAATCATGGTCGCGCCCGAAGGCTTCCGCACCGATCGCCGTGAGCCGCGCCCGCTCGGCCTCGTCATTGCTGATGCGTCGATGCCCGTCGATCAGCAGGCCGAGCAGCAGCGCGCGCCTCTCGTAGCGCAGGCCCGCTTTCACGATCAGCCCGCCGAGCTCGATCTTCTCGCGCGTGTCCTTTTTGCGGGCTTCCGATGAGCTCGACCGCCGCATGCGCTCAAGCCTCGTGATCGCCGCCCGCATCCGCGCCAGACGCGACCGTCGCGGTCGCATCGCTGGCGCTCCTGGCCGCTCCGGCATTTTTCTTTCCGGTCGATTTCCCGTTGCCCGCGCGAAACCGCCCGGCAAGTTCCTCGAACGCCGAAAGGAGTGCTGCCTCCTCGATGTCGATCTCGCCGATACCGGCTTTGAGGGCGACCCGTCCGATGCGCTCCGCCTCGCGTGTTTCGGCCGCCTTGAGCTGATCCTGCAGGCGGGCGATTTCTTCCCTGATCTTCGATGACGGCTTCTTCATTCCGGTCGACCTTTCGCATTCGGCTTCTGCTCGGTTGAGACCCAGCGTTCCCCGAATGAGCGACAGCGGCCACTCATAAAAAAGCTAGTCGGCGGAGCCGACGCTGCTTGCGATGATCCCGGCCGTTCCGAAGGAGCGGCTTCCAAGGGCGCAGTAATACGTCGCTGAGCGACGTGGCTAGCGGCGGCCCTGGCGGGGCCGGCCAACTCCCGACGAACACGCTCTTTGATTCCATCTGGAGCCGTCATCCGTGGCGATCACGCATTTCACACCCCAGCTCATCGGACGCGGCTCAGGCCGCAGCGCCGTGCTGTCGGCTGCGTATCGGCACTGCGCGCGGATGGAATACGAGGCGGAGGCGCGCACCGTCGATTATTCGAACAAGCGCAATCTCGCCCATGAGGAGTTTCTGCTGCCGCCCGATGCGCCGGCCTGGGTGAGGGCGCTGATTGCCGAACGCTCGGTCGCCGGAGCGGCGGAAGCCTTCTGGAATCGGGTCGAGGCCTTCGAGAAGCGCGAAGACGCACAGTTCGCCAAGGAATTCATCATCGCCCTGCCGGTCGAGCTGTCGAGGGAGCAGAACGTCGCGCTGATGCGCCAGTTCGTGGCCGAGCAGGTGCTGGTGCGCGGGCAGGTCGCGGACTGGGTCTATCACGACGAGACCTCTCCTGGTGGCGCCGATGCCTTTCATCCTGGCGCGCGCCAGGATGGGATCGGCGCGCGCAATCCGCACGTCCATCTGATGACGACATTGCGCCCTCTCACCGAGCATGGATTCGGCCCGAAGAAGGTCGCCGTAATCGGCGAAGACGGCGAGGTCCTGCGCAACAAGGCCGGCAAGATCGTCTATCGGCTCTGGTCGGGCGAGAAGTCCGAGTTCCTCGAGCAACGCAATGCCTGGCTCGATCTGCAGAACCAGCATCTGGCGCTCGCCGGTTTGGAGATGCGCGTTGACGGGCGCTCCTATGCGGAGCGTGGCATCGACTTGGTGCCGACGACCCATATCGGCGTGGCGACGAAGGCGATCGACCGGAAAGGAGAGAAGGCCGGTTGGTCTCCGAAGCTCGAACGCATCGAACTGTTCGAGGAGCGCAGGGCCGAGAACCGCAAACGCATCCTGCGCCGGCCGGAGATCGGCCTCGACCTTCTCTCTTCGGAGAAAAGCGTCTTTGACGAGCGCGACATCGCCAAGGTGCTGCATCGCTACATCGACGATGCCGGCGCCTTCCGGCAGCTGATGGCGCGCATCCTCCAGAGCCCGGAGCTGCTGCGGATCGAGCGTGAGAGCGTGGCGTTTGCTACCGGAGAGAGGATGCCGGCGCGCTACACGACGCGCCAGCTCATGCGCCTCGAAGCCGGCATGGCGCGGCGGGCGCTCTGGCTGTCGGACCGGAGCTCGCATGGCGTTCGTGAAAAGGTGCTGGAGCGCGTCTTCGCGCGCCATGAGCGGCTGTCGGCCGAGCAGAAAACGGCGATCGAGCATGTCGCGAAAGCGGGCGGGATCGCCGCGGTCGTCGGCCGCGCCGGCGCCGGCAAGACCACGATGATGAAAGCCGCGCGCGAAGCCTGGGAGCTCGCCGGCTACCGCGTGGTCGGCGCGGCGCTCGCCGGCAAGGCGGCCGAGGGTCTGGAGAAGGAAGCGGGCATCGCCAGCCGCACACTTGCGTCATGGGAGCTGCGCTGGAAAAAGGGCAGGGACACGCTCGACGAAAAAACCGTCTTCGTCCTCGACGAGGCCGGCATGGTCGCCTCGAAGCAGATGGCGCTGTTCGTCGAAGCCGCCGTCAAGGCCGGCGCCAAGCTGGTCCTGGTGGGAGATCCCGAGCAGCTCCAGCCGATAGAGGCAGGTGCTGCGTTCCGGGCAATTGTCGAACGCATCGGCTACGCCGAACTCGAGACCATCTACCGCCAGCGCGAGGACTGGATGCGCACCGCCTCCCTCGACCTGGCGCGCGGCCGGATCGCCGAGGCGATCTCCGCCTACGAAGGGAAGGGCAGGGTGCTCGGCTCCGTGTTGAAAGCCGAAGCGGTTACCAAGCTGATCGCGGACTGGGATCGCGACTACGATGCCGCCAAGACCTCGCTGATCCTGGCGCATCTGCGCCGCGACGTGCGCATGCTCAATGTGATGGCGCGCGAGAAGCTGGTCGCGCGCGGCATTGTCGGGGAAGGATATGCCTTCCGCACCGAGGACGGCGTCCGAAAATTCGACGTCGGCGACCAGATCGTTTTCCTGAAGAACGACAGCGCGCTCGGCGCGAAGAACGGCATGATCGGCAGGGTCGTCGAGGCCGCGCCGAACCGCATCGTCGCGGCGATCGGCGAAGGTGACCAGCGTCGTCAGGTCACGGTCAATCAGCAGCTCTACCGCAACCTCGACCACGGCTACGCCACCACGATCCACAAAGCCCAGGGTGCCACCGTCGATCGCGTGAAGGTGCTGGCGTCGCTCTCGCTCGACCGGCATCTGACCTATGTCGCGATGACCAGGCATCGCGAAGACATGGCGCTCTATTACGGGCGCCGATCCTTCGACCTCAATGGCGGGCTGGCCAAAATTCTGTCCCGACGCAACGCCAAGGAAACCACGCTCGATTACGAGCGCGGAACGCTCTACCGCCAGGCGCTCCGCTTCGCCGAAAACCGCGGTCTGCATGTCGTTCGCGTTGCCCGCACGCTGCTTCGCGACCGCGTCGACTGGACGATCCGGCAGAAGCAGAAACTTGCGGTTCTGGCGCTCCGCCTGCGCGGTGTCGGCGAGCGCCTCGGCCTCTTCGTTTCCCCTCAGACCCACACCCTGAAGGAGGCCGCACCGATGGTCGTCGGCGTTACCCTGTTCGCCAAATCGATCCAGGACACGGTCGAGGAGAAGCTGCGCGCCGATCCCGCCGTCACCAGGCAATGGGACGAGGTCTCGACACGCCTCCGCTATGTCTTCGCCGATCCGGAGACTGCGTTCCGCACTATCAATTTCGACGCGGTCCTGTCCGATCCGGCCGCGGCGAAGGCGACGCTGCATCGGCTCGTATCGGAACCGCAGACGCTCGGCGCGCTCAAGGGCAAGACCGGCCTTCTCGCCGGCAAGGCCGATCGCGAGGATCGGCGTGTCGCCGAGCTCAATCTCCCGGCGCTGAAACGCGACATCGAGCGCTATCTCAGTTTGCGCGAGGCGGCGGTGCAGAAGCTCGAGGCCGAGGAACAGGCGATGCGCCGCCGCGTCTCGATCGACGTTCCGGCCCTGTCGCCGGCGACACTGCGCGTGCTCGAACGTGTTCGCGACGCGATCGACCGCAACGACCTTCCGGCCGCCCTCGGTTACGCGATTTCCAACCGCGAGGCGAAGGTCGAAATCGACGGCTTAAACAAGGCGATCGCGGAACGTTTCGGCGAGCGCATGCTGCTCACCAATGCCGCGCGCGAGCCTTCGGGAAAGCTGTTCGACAAGGCGGCTGAGGGTCTGGCAACAGGCGAGCGCCAGAGGCTCGCCGATGCCTGGCCGGTGATGCGGGCGGCACAGCAGCTCGCCGCGCACGAGCGCACTGCGGAGACGCTGAAGCAGACCGAGAGTTTGCGTCAGACGCAACGCCAGACGCCGGTGCTCAAGCAATGAGGCGGCGCCGCGCCATCGTCATCATCCCGATCGCGGCCGCAGGCTTAGTCGTGCTCTCAGGCATCGCCTGGCTCGGGGAGTTTCGTGTCAATCTGACGCGCAGCTATCCGATCGGCCTCTGGCGCATCGAGCCGCTCGAGCGGCCCGCGGCGGCCGGCGATCTCGTCTTCATCTGCCCGCCCGACAACGCTGCATTCCGGATGGCGCGTGAGCGCTTCTACCTCGGCCGCGGCCTCTGCCCGGGCTGGTTCAGTCCCCTGATCAAGACGGTCCTCGCCACCGAAGGACAGACGGTCGCCATCGGCGCCGGCATCTCAATCGACGGCCGGCCGCTTCCGCATTCCGATGTTCGGCCGACGGACGCCATGGGCCGGGCGCTAACGCCTTATCTAGGCGGCCAGGTTCCGGCCGGCTTCCTCTCCTCCACTCCGATTTCGCAGGCTCCTATGACTCACGATATTTCGGGCCGATCCCAGCCAGCGGGCTGCTCGGCCGTGCCCATCCGCTCCTCACCTTCGAGCCATGATATGGCGCACGGCGCGGTTCTGATCGCAAGCGCTGCGCTCGTCGGCGTGGTTGCCTGGAGCGGCGATCCGCTGACGCTGCCGCTGGCGATGCTGTTTCCGGCGCTATGGGCATTGGCGCGCAGCCGCATCGTTGCCGCGCTCGTCTCGGCGGCCTATTTCCTGGCGGCCTCACGCGGCCTGCCGCAGGGCGTCGCCAATTTCTACGGTTCGGATCTCTTGCCCGGCCTGCTGCTGTGGCTCGCGGCATCGCTCTCCTTCGTTGCTGTCCATACGGTTTTCTGGACGAAGCATCCGGGAGAGTGGAAGGCAGCGCGGTTCGGGTTGGCGGCCGTGCTGATGGTGGTGCCGCCCTTCGGGATCGTGGGTTGGGCGCATCCGCTGACCGGCGCCGGCGTGCTGTTTCCCGGATGGGGCTGGCTCGGCCTGGCGGGCGCAACAGCCGGCCTGCTCGCCATGACGACGAGATGGTGGCCGGCTGCCGCCCTAGCGTTGGGAGGACTTTGGCTCTGTTCCGCCACATTGTGGACAGCGCCAGCTTTACCCGATGACTTCCGTGGCGTCGACCTGGAGATGCGGCGGAGCCTCGGCCGCGACGGCACGCTCGAGCGGCAGCGTGACCTGATCGCCACGGTCACGCGAGCCGCGGTGCAGGGCGACAGCATCGTCGTGCTTCCCGAGAGCGCGCTCGGCTTCTGGACCCCGAGCGTCGAGCGGCTTTGGCGCGATGCGCTCAGCGGCACCGGAGTCACCGTGATCGCGGGGGCAGCCGTCGTCGATCCGGAGGGCTACGACAATGTTCTCGTCGAAATCTCCGCCCACGGTGCGGGCGTCCTCTATCGCGAGCGCATGCCGGTCCCGGTTTCCATGTGGCAGCCCTGGCGCGGCTTGATGGGGCAAGGCGGCGGCGCACGGGCATATCTCTTCGCCAATCCCGTTGTCGAGTTCGCCGGGGATAGGATCGCTCCGCTGATCTGCCACGAGCAACTCGTCGTCTGGCCCATCCTGCAATCGATGCTGCACAGGCCGGATGCCATCGTCGCTATCGGCAATGGGTGGTGGACCGCCGGCACCTCCATCATCGCCATTCAGAACGCCAGCACGATCGCCTGGGCGCGGCTCTTCGGCCTGCCGCTCGTCACCGCCTTCAACAGATGAACCTGGAGCTACCCATGATCGACGCCGCCCTCGTCGCGCAATGCGCCGATCCCGACCTGAAGCCGGCGATCGTCGAGCGATTCATCGCCGCGGCGGGCTCGCCCGATCCGCTGGCCGTCACCATCAAATCCGGTGATAGGGTCGTGCTGGTTCCCCGCCCGAGCACGCCGGACGAAGCCATGGCCCTCGTGCGGCAACATGTCGGCAAGGCTGTCGTGCGCGTCGGCGTGACGCAATATCCGGCGGGGCTCGGCGTCACTGACCTCTCGGAGCTGAAGCCCGCCTTGGTTGACGCCTGTGCCAACATCCGCATCGGGACGAAGCTGTTCGGCAAAGTCTACCGTATCGTCACCGAATGGTACGGCAACCCGGTCGGCGAGGCCTTCGATGACGCGATTCTCGCGTGGAAGAGTGGGTATTTCGAGGGGAGGGAGGTGTTCAGCGAGCCGGATCCGGGCGACGTGAACCTCGCCGTGCCGGCGGCAGAGGAGGATGATGACAGGCGCGATGCGGCCGCGGCCGAGCCGCCAGTAGAGGCTCGTACAGAATCGGAGGATCCCAACGAGGCAGGCATTCGCGTCGATCTTTCCGGGATCGACGGCAGCCGGCCGAACAACTGATCTCACCGTGCCGACTTGTCGAAGACGGAGTGCAACAGGCATAGGCTGGTCCACAACCAAGGCGGCGCCTGTATAGCTTTCGATGACAAGCTTGAGCCATGTTCGACCTTATCGCCGGCCTTAGCTGACGAACAGGCGAGGCCACTCTCGTGGCTTTCTCCCGGCGAGAGTGGCCCCTGCTATCGAAGCCGCTGAATGTCAGGCATCGCCCGCTATGGTTGAAAGGTGATCTCGTGCCGAAACGCAACTACAATCCCGCAGGTGTACCGGCCCACGCAAAGCCGGCTTCGGTCGAATCTGCCCATGTTTCTGATTGCACCTCGGTCAATCCATCATCCGGGGGACTTGAGCATCCGACGGCAAACCTCGGTAGCGATAGCGGAGATTGCCCGCCACTCAATCAACTCCTTCGGGGCTGGATAGCGTACTACGGGGGATACACACAATCGGCTCTGGAGCCATTCCTGCGATACGTCGAGCAGACACTGCAGGCGTTGGATGACGGAAGTGCAAGCACTTTCACGGTGAAGACCAGGGCCTTTCTCGCACGATTAAAGCGAGAGTGCCCCAGCCTCTTTGTACACTGGAAACTCGGTCAAACTGGCGTGTTCGCCTGATGGGAGCCGGGTGAGGCGAGAGTCTCACGCCGGGTTCTGCGAGAGGCCGGGGGTGCAATTCCTCCGGCCTACTCACCCGCGAAAACAGATCTTGTCCCGGTTGCTGACGCCATCATCCAGCGGAAGGCAATACGGAAGGGTGCGATATCGCAAGTGCCCGCCCGACCCGGCGTGGTCGCAGACCCTGGGCACTGGACGCTCCTTGCGCGGGAACCGGGAGACCTCGTGATTGCGATTGCCATAAGCGGCGTAACTACGTTTACGTTGATATCGCTTCACGCGCTTGGAACCAACAATGTCTGCGAAGTACGACAGCAAACGATCAAAGACCGATGTCCTCATCGAAGAGGGCACCTTCAATCCAGCCCCCGAGAAGGTTCGCGATCCGAAGTTTCCGCTGCAGCGAGTTTTTCGATCCGCACGGCGCTGTGCAGGTCAAATAGGAGATGCTGCGTCGCCTCTCCATCGACAACTGTTACTCCCGTCAAGCTGCCGGCGGAAGGAACCACCAAGGTTCCAAGTTCGATTCAAAGGCGGCAAAATCCATGAGCCCAAAATCTTCCGCCCAGCAGATCAAGACGGCTATTCGAAACTTCGGTCTGTCACCGGCTCACGTGGCCTTAGCTGGCGGCGGGAGATGGCCCGGCGAATGAATTAATGTTTGGATAATCGTCTGCTTCGATGAGATATTCGTATCTGTCGCTTCGTATGACGCTGAATGTATTTTTGATCGGCAAGCCATCGAGGGTTACATCGACATGGGTTTCGAATAGTACCGGGCTGGACGAGGAAATCCGTAGGCGTTGAGCTTCCTGCTGAGTGGGTCTTCGTGCCGTTATCCGTGTCCATTTCCGCTTGTATTCGGGAATGCCGCAGCGCTTCAGGGCGGCAGGGAAAGAGTTTACTGCTGCGAACGCAGCTGCAAAACCCGGAACTCGGTCGACTGGGAAGTAGCTGGATCCGGTAGCCAAAGGCCAGTCGTTGACGAAAGAGACCCACCTGACCTCAGTAGCTAACGCTCGCGGGGCGATATTCAACCGCTTTGCGACGTCGGTTTCGACGGAAGTTTCGTTGACCGACAGTATCTCCCGCTTCACGGACTTGTTGTGGCCGAGGAGCTTGTAAGTGAACCTGAGGTCGCTCTTCAACCTTTGTGCAACGAAATCATCCGCAACAAAGGTCCCGACACCGTGCTGAACCCGCAAAGCACCTTCAGATTCCAGGGCCTTGATCGCATTGCGCACCGTGTGGCGATTAACTGCAAACCGTTCTGCCAAAACGAGATCGCCAGGCAAGCGCCCATCCTCGAACGCACCAGCATCGATATCACTGAGGATAGCAGAGCGAACTACTTCCCAACGCTTCATTGGCCACGACTTTCCTTGTCAATTGGCGTCAACAACCTCCTCCCGAACGACAAACAAAGCGTAAGCGCGACGGGGGGCCGCCGAGATTCAGCGGTCGACTATTTCCGCGAGCATCGTGGTCATGGCGTAATGCTGGGAGACAGCTGCACCGATGTGCGATGGGCATTGCCCGCAGCTTTTTGTCGTGCACTTGGGGACATCCGGAAGAGCATTTTGCCGGGGGGTGATGCCGTGGCACAGCGTCTTCGGTCGCGACACGCAATTCTCATGGTTTTTTGCGGAACACCGACATGTATTGCCCAGATGCATTGTCGAACGGGCGCCGCTTCCAGTCTGCATAACGTTGGAGAGGCTCAAGTCCGCTAATTTTTGCGAGCAAGTCCAACTCCGTGGGATAAACATATCGCATTTTAAGCGGCATCGTCCGGCTTCCGGCCGGTGTCATCCAAAGATCTTGAGAAATAAAAAGCTGATTATTGCGGTCGTGTCTGGCAAACCGCACCATCATTCTCTGCTCGTCGACATGGATAACCGTAGTTCTTTGGCCTCCATATACGCCTGCTCCTGAGAAATCAGCAGTATACGGGTAATACAAGTGCACCACGAAGAGCCCATCCGGCTTTAGTGATTTAGCGACAGAGTCAAAGCAGCTGAGTTGTTGCTCAAGGGTCACCATAAGTGAGAAAGTATTATTAACGCAGTAGACTAAGTCATACTGTGTGCCTAGGTCGAACTCTGTCATGTCGCCCAGGTGTATCGTGACCAAACCGCCAGCGTCCTTTGCGCGAAGCGAGGCAAGCATCCTTTTCGAGTTATCGAGACCATGGACCGAAGCTCCTGTTTCCGAAAGGGGCAAGGCGATGTGGCCGTTTCCGACGCCCAATTCCAGTGCGGTTCCGTCTTTTGCCAAGGGCGCTAGAAAACTGACTGCCCACGCGTTCTCGACAGACCCATTAAGCGCTTCCATATATTCATCATAGACATCGCTCCAGATTTCACCATAGCCGGTATACGCGTCCGTCACTTGCACATGATCTTTCATGCCGTTTCCTCAGTTACTTGCCCGACCGGTGACTTGATACGGGCCTTTCGGGGCTTGCCGACCAGAGTTGCACATAATTTTTTTGTGGTTCTATAGATCTCATTGCTTCGCGCTCGGGAGCACCTGGGCACATGTTTGCCGGACATAGGCTGAGCTTCTTCATCCGGAGATCTGGTCCATCTCGAACAACGATGGCGCTCCTAGCATAGCGGGAAGTCCTCTTTGCAAGATCTCGCTCGATTTTCGGCGAAGGGTTTCGATGTTTTTCGTCGAATGCTGTTGCATAGCAACGGCTAACTCGAAGGGAATGAGTTCAGCAACGAGAAGATAGCCGACTTTGAGAACGACCTCGATTAAGGTCTTAGGCTGAGCTTCCTTTGCTGCGAGATGCCGCACCTTATCCTGCGCGTTCGGGGTTCAATATTAAGCGAAAGGAGTCGGCTTTTTCGGTCGCAGCCGACGATGAGGATCTTCTGCCCGACAGCGCGGCGAGGTTTCATGGGGAGTGGTGACTTGCCGATGCCACTTTGCCGGAGAATGCAATCTGTCCAGACCTGACATGTTTTTCCATCCTTTCGTCCATCCATGGTGACCCGCGGCATGAATGCCGGTCGGCAGCTCCCGCCGACTCGCCATGGATACCCGCAACGTTCGTGCCAATTTGGCTGCCCGACCCGGAACGAACTTTTTGTGACTGCTTTTCAGCAAGTTAATCGGAGGAAAAATCAAGAATTGGCCCAAAGCCTGTGTCGCGGACCCGACAAACCCGACATGAGGTATCGGGAGAGTGCTCTTCAGACCGCTACGCGGTTACCTCACCGAATCGCCACGGCTGCTGGCGACCCCCGCGCTGCGTCCTCAGCTGCCAACGCTCATAGACCGCCCTGCACATTAAAGGGCACAGATATACGGTAGGAAGGTCAAAGGGCGAACGAGATGGGGCGAAAGCCGTGTTCGTCAACAGCGGGCTTGTCCTCCCAAAGGTGGTCGCAGGTCAGGTTTACACGCTCCCATGAGAGCCGGACAGGCTGGAAAGCAGGTGCTCGGGAACGGCCTGTCCGGCGGTGCGCAGAGCATCGGGACGTGGCCCGTATAGAGTCCGGGACCTTCTTGTGCAACCGGGAGAATTCCTCACGTAACTTATGCCTCGCTGTCAGCAGCGGCTCCTGAGTATAGCTGCGAAGGCGACTCTCCACCGCCGTTTCCGGAATCGCTCTACTTCGTGACTACCGGCCTCACGATCGACGAACCCGGCAACCACACGATCGCTTACATTTTCGTTCCCGGCAGGAAACGCCGACCTGGAACGGAGTTCGACTGACAGTCAAGCAGATCGCCACAGTCAAGCGACGGGGCATTTAAGCCAGAACCTCTAATCTGTAGCCTATGTCAATCGGCGGTGACGATCATCTTGGGTCTTCTACGAGTTGATTCAAAGCCTCGGCAGGCATGATCCACCGCTGCCACTTAGGATCCTCCGTTGCGCCGAGGCCGCGGTAAAATGACTGCGCCATCATATTTTCGTTCAGCACGAACCAGTAGAAACACTCGCGCCCCGTCGCACGGGCATGCAGGGCCACTTCTCGCATAAGGTTATGGCCGACGCGCTGACCTCGGTACTCGGGATCAACATAGAGCCATTTCAGCATCAGAAGCGGTTGCGATGTATGTACGAACGCGATTTCGTAGTGGACCGCCATGCCGGCCAGTGACCCTGGGCCTGCGTCTGCGACGTAAGCGCCAAACTCTGGTCGCTTACCAAATCCACTGCGGAGCAGTTCCGCTTCGTCTAGGCTGAAGTTGTGATCAGGCTCAAAGCTGAGGGCAGCATGCAAGCTAACAATTGCACGCATCAGCCGAAGCAACTCCGGTAAGTCGCTTTCGTTCATCGGCCGTATCGTGGTCGCTCTGGTCGTTCGGGGACAGGACCTTGCAGATTTTCCCATGAAATGCACCTTGGTAGCTTATGGACGGAAGAGAGCAAGTTCCAACGCCGGGGGGCTCGTCGTAGTCCTTCCGAGTTCGATAGCACAGTACGGAACATATAGGGGCAACGTTGTCGCTGCCCGCAGCAATCTTTCACTTCCGTTCGCCTTGTCCAACATTTGGATCACACTGCAATTGCCGAGATGGTCAGTTTTTCGATATGGTAAGATTGAGCTGACGTCAGGACTGGGACCGCAATCCGGCGTTGTCGCCCCCGTCAGCTACGCGGATAATCCGTCCTGACTCTTGAGGGGGATGTCTCAAAAGTTGTGCCAACTGCGAAGAAGAGCCTCAGAGGATATTTCCGCCTGCCATTCGATTGATAATTTGAGACTGCAGCAGAAGCCCGTGCCGAACACGACTCTGTCGTCTAGGCGACAAATCCATCAGTGCGTGTCAGGTGTCCCACCCCTTTTCCTTGAATGGCGCACACAACCCAGCCGAGATGAAGCAGAATATGCGCCTTCATGAAGGTATGTCTTTCCTGCACAATTTAGTTGTGGGCCGAGTAGCTCAGCCATTCGGCGTTCGCCCAAACTAACTTGCGTGGACGGGCCTGTGTCGATGTGCCAGCGATGCAGGCAGATATAGGCGGTAGCGTGCTGTCTAGGTCTCAAATTGCGGCCAGTTGATGCGCCGGCTTCTGTGGTCAACATCGTCTCACACACCAGAGCGACATCCGACCCATTGCGAAGCCCGTTGCCTTGCGTGATTGCTGCCGCTGGACGAAAAGGTCGGCTACCCCGAAAGAAGGTAAACCACAGTCCCAGGTCCCCAAATGAACGGGTCACGATCGCAGCTCTGCAGTTTTGGAAGGGGAGGCACCTCGCCACTCAACGAGACTGCGAACGCTTCAAGGTAACATTCACGCGCTATTTGCCGGCTCACCTATCCACCGGGCAGGTCGTTCCAGACTTGGCAATACCGCCTATGTCATCTGCAGGCGACACCGTCATGACAGCACTGCGTCGCTGTGAACCTGTTTTACCCCGTGAGTTTTGCAAACTGGCACAGTGCTTGCTGAGGATAACTCAGCAATAGGAGGCATGCCTTGAAAGTCAGCGCCCTCATTTACGATCTGTTCGAACCCAAGCGCTTCGCGCCAGGGCTTACAAGGACGAGATCTCCTCCCTCATCGCAACGAAGCGACATATGCCGTTTGCGATGAACCAGGATGCCCTTTCGATCCGCCGTTAATGGCCTCTTATGATCACTGTTCGGTGAGTTAGTGCGAAATTGAAGCCGTCGAAGGGACCGATACATTGATGAAAATCGTCAGGATTCAGGCGCAGGCAGAAACGGTTGTACTAACCATGAACGTCACCGAAATGGTCTTCCTTGCGATCCGCAAATCAGGCTTTCGCCCGTTTGTGTCGCGCAGCTGAATAGCTTTGTCCGTTGAACAACCTTAGCCCTGGAGAATACCACCATGAATAAAGCAGCCTTGATCGATACTGTTATTCCGCGTGCTGACATCGTTAAACGCGCAGCGCGTATCGGCGCTGAAATCAGGAATATCAGGCTGTCAGGCGACCTGCCGGACCAGACGATTGAAGCGATCAACAGAGTGCTGCTCGAGCAAAAGGTCATCTTCTTTCGCGACCAACGTCATCTTGACGACGCCGAGCAGGAGCGCTTTGCTCTTCGTTTCGGACAGCTTGTGCCGCATCCGATACTCGGCGCCGTCGAGGGAACGGTTTCAATCACCGAGTTTGATTCCACCCGCGTTGGCCGCCGAGCCGACATGTGGCACACCGATTGGACCTTCGTTGACGCCTATCCCAAGATTGGGGTGCTGCGTGGCGTAGTGACACCACCGTCCGGCGGCGATACCATCTGGTCAAACACCGCGGCCGCTTATCTTGACCTGCCGCCGCCGGTGCAACGACTGGCCGACGAGCTTTGGGCCGTTCACACCAACGCCTTCGACTACACCGTAATGGCCCAAGCGAGCGAGGCCGACCGGAAGCATTTTGACGACGTCTATACCAAGACGATCTATGAGACCGAGCATCCCGTCGTGCGGGTCCATCCCGAAACCGGCGAGCGCACACTGGTGCTCGGCGATGTGGTGCAGCATTTTGTTGGTATTCCGAAATATGACGGCCAGCAGCTGTTCGCGCTGTTCCAGTCTCATATCACCGCGCCCGAAAACACAGTGCGCTGGAACTGGAAGGAGGGAGACGTCGCGATCTGGGACAACCGCGCCACGCAACATTATCCGGTTACTGATTACGGCGAACAGCACCGTATCGTTCGCCGCGCCACCATCGCTGGTGAGGTGCCAGTCAGCGTCGACGGCCGCCGCAGCGTAAAGCGTATCAAGACAGCCAAGCAGCCGCCCGCAACCATCGCCTAGCGGTGCACAATTTTGACTGAAAGTCCTCTCTGATTGGCGTCGTTGAGGTCAAGGTGCTCCTGCACTTTTTCTCGGTGGTTTCGTGGGTCACTCGCTTCGCGGTCGGCGCTTGGGCCCCCGCAAAATGTTGGGGGTGGACGGCCCCCCGCACTCGACGGCGGAGAAGCTGTCGATGGTCGAGGAGACCTACGCGCCGGACGTGACGGTAAGCCTTGTCGCGCGTCGCCACGGCGTCCAGCCCAACCAGCTCTTCCACTGGCGCAAGCTGGCCGCGCAGGGAACGCTAACGGCGACGTCGGCCGACGGCGAGGTCGTAGCAGCGTCGGAGTATCGGGCGCTGCAGAACCAAGTGCGCGAGTTGCAGCGCCTGCTTGGCAAGAAGACGATGGAAGCCGAGATCCTGAAGGACGCCCTTGAAGTGGCGGCAGGCTCAAAAAACAGATGTTGCGGTCGCTGTCGTGGCCGAAGGACGGTTCCCGATAAAGGCGGTGTGCGAGACGATTGGTGTCGCCCGCTCCAACATCGCCGAGCGGTCGAAGGGACGGGCACCGGGTCGAGTAGGCCGTCCTCCCGAGCCTGATGGCGAACTCGTTGCCGGGATCGAGGAGGTCATCGGGACACTGCCAACCTATGACTATCGCCGCGTCCACGCCGTGCTGCGCAGGAAAGCCTGCACCCCAGGCACACCGGCGCCGAACCACAAGCGGGTCTATCGGGTCATGAAGCTTCATGGCCTTCTTCTCAACCGACAACCGACATGCGGGAGGCCATGAAGAACGCCGCCATGACGGGCGGGTCGCGGTCGATCGCTCGAACCTGCGCTGGTGTTCCGACGGCTTCGAGATCGGCTGTGACAATGGCGAGAAGGTTCGCTCGCCTTCGCTCTCGACTGCTGCGATCGCGAGGCCATCGCCCTAAACAATGGAGCGCAGACGTCCCGGAACAAACGAACAAACCCGCTGACCTCAACCCGCAAACCCTCGCCTTCCATCACGACGGATCACCGCCGGCGCCTGATGAGGCTTGGGAAAACGCACCGGAAAGGCAACCAGATCGCCGCTTCAGGCCGCCGAAAGCTCATCGGCGTGCATCAAGCGGGGTAGCTGACAACACATTGCCAGGGAATCACAGAAGACTACTTATTTCGGAGAGAGGACAGTCAAGTGGCTCAACGTGCGCCGCAGAACTCTTGCGAGCTCTTCGTTCTCTGCGCGACTTCGAACCGTGAGGCGAAGATACCGATCTGCATCGTCCATAGCTTGGTAGCCGCATTCTCGTACGAGGACGGATTCGAAGAGGATGAGATACCGCTTGAGTTCAGCAGCGGAAACCGAATTTTCAGGCAGCCGGCATAAGATGAAATTGGTTTGCGAAGGCACGACGTCGAGGCCCGGTACCGTCCGTAGCTCCTGGATGAATAGCTCTCGATCCTCTCGCAACGTTCTTAGACTGTCTTCCAATTCCTCTGCGAATTCGGGCAGCAAGAACAGCGCGTATTCCGCAATACCGTTGATGTTCCACATCGGCAGTTTCCGGCGCACGGCAGCAATGAGCTCGGTATCGCCAGACATGAGATAGCCAAGCCGGATTCCGCCGAGGCCGAAGACCTTTCCAAGGCTCTTCACTACGATCAGATTGTCAAAGGACGACACTAGATTCTCAACGCTGTTTGAGCGGCCGTCAGCGGGAAAATCAATAAACGATTGATCCACGACCAGCCGCCGCCCGCAAGAACCTAAAGCCTCCGCCAACCAGGCCATGTCAGCATAATCAACAAGTCGGCCGGTCGGATTGTTAGGATTTACAACGATTGCCGTATCTGCGCCTGTCGCTATTGCGAATTCGAAGAAAGCTCGAACATCGAGATCGAAATAGGGCGGGCTGAGAACGAAGTTCTTCTTTCGTTCATTATCGAGTGGCGTTTGAAAGCCGGCGAATGTCGGGGTGGGAATCGCAATTGCGGGGTTCAGCGTTGAATAGAGCGCCTGTATGAGATCGGTAACGCCGTTTCCGACCGCAATAAAGTCCGCTTGCTGCGAGGTCATCGCGCCAACAATTGAAGCTATATCAATCTGCTGAGATGGATAGCATGTTAACACGCCCTCGAGCCTCGTCGCTAGCCGCTCGTAAAAACTCTTCGGAGGGAACCGAGTATTGCACAGAAGCATGTGCTCAGCGATTGGCTTACGCCAATATCCTCCGACACTGCTCTCCAGACGCCGCGGTAGATTCTCCTTGTCATATCGAAATTCCGCTATGGATACATCGACACCGTCGCAAACGTCGAGCAGTTCGGAGCCAACATTCAGCTCATCCTCAGGGAACGCAATCTCCAGCCGGGACAGACCCAAGGCTAACTTGCTCAAGGCCTGATGTTGAACCTCAGAAGCCCCAACGCGCCTTTCAAGCAAAAGATTCCGTAGAACATCAGCACTCAATCGATAAATACCAGTCGGTGCTTCAGGCCGCCAAGCAGAGCCACGCAGTCCGCTGTCGGTATCGATCCCGTGAAGAACCTCACTGTCGAAAAGCGGTGTTCCCCATATTAGGAGAGTATCGCCATGATAATCGCACACTCGCTCAAAGAAGTCGCTGTCATGTGCATCCAGCCACGAAAGAATAGCAGTGCTGTAGTGTAAGCAAAATCTATTGAGAGCGCCGCTGCACGCGTTTTCAACGAGAATGACAGCTTCAATGTCGTTTTCGATACATACCTTGATGAGGCGTTCCAAGAGCGGCTGACCGTTGATCGGGACTAATGGTGCATCGTAACTACCACTCCACAGATGTATTTTGGGCCGTCTGAAATCGAGGATAAAAAGTGCGTGAGTTATATTTTCCATATCCGGTATCTTTTTGCAAGAAGAAAAGCGTGTGTAGAAGTGGCTATCCCTGAATCAAAACGAAAGACAGGCGATCGAAGTATCCACATGATGCGTTCACATCGATTTCATCCGGAATCTATTGGGGGCTTCGATCGGTTCCTTCTAGGGGGCTAACACTACTTTGGCCAAAGTAGTGCGAAATAATTGACCCAAACTAACCTGTCCCACTTCAGCAGGTTCGCCCGCAGGTCGGCCAGATGGCGATCCTGTCTCTCGTTTTCAGACGGCTGCCTCCGCAAATTGGTTTGCCAACGCCATGCGCCTGGCAGGAGGCGTTCTATTAGTCGTCTGCGCCCAACAATGCCGGGCATGTCGACGCCGAGCCTCGGCGCGTCAAGTGAAAGCGTCTACGCAAACAACGTCGTAGGCAATTGCGCGTTGTCTGCGGACGTGGATGATTTGCCGGTCCAATTCTTGCGAAGCTTGCCACAAAATAGCGGATTTGATGTCGCATCGATCGGTGCCGAGTAGGTTGGACCTCCGCTGATTTAGATACTTCCATGCCCGGCTGGTGGAGAGCCAGCCCGAAAACGGCATCGCGCGCTCGCTCATCATCAAAGATCCGTCGTGGGCGGTTGCGAGCTGCTGGTGTGCTCAAGCTCTTCGGTTTCCCGTCTAGTGGCGATGCAGCTCCGACCGCACCTCTTTTGTCGGTGGCTGCGATCATGCCATAATCGGCGCGGCAGGTGCCTCGGCGGAGTCGGAGAACCCGCCTGCTCGCATTTTCTCGGCAAAGGGCCTTCTGTGAAATGCCCGCGAACGCCCCACTTCGGACTCGTATATTCTTCATGAGAATAACTCCTTGAAGAATATCCCAAGATTGGCCAGAAGCCAGAACTTCCGTCCAAATGAATCCGATGGGTTTCGTCGTCCGGCCTCAAACCAATGCCGCAAAGCAGCGGGGTCGAACAAGTCTCCCAGCGGAGAGTCCTTGTGAAACAGCAGCCTTCGATATTCCGTGGCTCCCTCGCCCACGGCCCACTGACCCAGTGGAAGCGGAAATCCCATCTTTTTCCGAGATAGAACAGATTTGGGCAAGACGCTCCGGTATTCCCTTCGCAAGGGGTATTTTGAGACGTCGAGGCGTTCGCTGAAAGAAGCAACTGGGTACCAAAGCGCTTGGGCAGAAGCGATCGGTGACCTCCACCTTAACCGCTGGGAGCCGGGCATCGCCATCGCGGCGGTTACAAGTTGGTGATCGGTGTAAGGGACGCGAGCTTCAAGCCCAGCTGCCATTGTGGTGTTGTCGACCATTTCCAGCAACGCGGGCAAATGTGTAGAGACGAGAACATAAGAGATCTTGCTAAAGAAATCTCCGTCCGCCTCAGCAAATTGATTCGAGAAGTGATCGAAGAGCTCCATCTCGTGCTCTGTTCGCATCTGGCCATCGATAGCAAGCGAACGGATCTCATCAGTCGGAAAGTAGGTGTAACGCTCGAGGAAGAACTGCAGCTGACTGCCATGGATCCCGAGTCCAAGCCGCCGGCGTGCGATCTGAGCAAGAGCAGGTGGCAATCTGGCGATGAATTTACTCCGACTGTAATCATACGGCGTACGGAATAATCGGCTGTAGCCCGCAAAAATCTCGTCGGCACCCTCGCCGGTCAGCACAACTTTATGCTCCTTCGAAATCGCCTTTGCGAGCGTAAACATGGCGGTTTCGTTATGCATTCCAAGTGGATGTCCACGCACACGAACTAGCTCTGCTACGTCGTTGATATCGGAAGGTTCTCCAATCGGGACGACCTGGTGAGTGAGCCCGAGCGCAGCGGCAACCTCCATCGCATAGGCCGTCTCGTCATAATCGGGGGTCTCGACCTTGCCGGTATAGCAGATCGGACGGATTTGTGAGCGAGCGGATAGCTCATAGGCGAGGATGCTCGAATCAAGGCCACCGGACAACAATGCGGCGACCGGTACATCAGCTACCAGCTGACGTTGAACGGCGTTTCCGAGTAGCCTGCGTACGTCGGAGTAGTCCGGCTTCGATCGCGAAATGCGCTCGGACAGATTCCACCAACGTTCAGACGTGTATCGTCCGTTTTCTATTTCGAGGAGATGGCCGGGTTCTAACTTGGAGATCCCGGCGAATAGCGTTCTGGAGCCGACAACCGCGCGATAGGATAGAAAGCTGAGCGCGCCGATCATGTCAGGCCCGCGCATGATCCCCGGCCAGCGAATGAGAGCATTCGGTTGCGACGCAAATAAAAGCCCAACATCGCAAATCGTATAGTAAAGGGGCTTTACCCCTAAACGATCTCGGGCGATAATAACAAGCGATTTCCGTGGGTCGAAGAGCGCAAAGGCAAAGATTCCATTAAGCTTATCTAAACATGATTTCCCCCAAGCAAGATAGCTTACAACTAGTACCTCAGTGTCAGAAGTTGTTGAAAACAGATAACCTAAGTTCCTCAATTCGTCCTTTAATTCGTTCCAATTGTATATCTCACCGTTGTACGTTACCACAACTCCGGTTTCAGGATCACGAAAAGGCTGGTTGGCTCGAGGATGAAGATCAACAATCGATAGCCGTCGATGCGCGAATGCGACCGAACGATCAATGTATAGGCCGCGGGCATCAGGTCCACGATGGGCGAGAGCGTCAGCGCAACGCTCTACCGCCTCAGCGGGGACCGGCCCACTTTCGTCTTTGAGAACTATCCCAAAAATTCCGCACATTGAGGCCGCTCTCTCGTACCACCGACTACTTGCTTGGCTTTCCGCCGATCATCTGGATACAGCCATCGCCGAACCAGAACCGGGCCAGCGGGTGGTCATAATGACGATACATCGGTGCGAGAAAGCGCCGAAGGTTATGGAAATTTCTCGTATATCTTGAGATCCTGCGGATGTTGTCGAAACCGCACTCGGCATACCAGCCTCTGATCTGCATCTCTGTGAAGGAGAACTCGTGGTAGGTCGGCGCCTGGAAGCGATCTCGTATCGTCACGAACAAATCATCATCGAACAGACTTCGAAAAAACTCGTTTTCGCCGTGAATGTATTCGTTCTCTTCGTCTTCCTTAATTTTTAGCAACCAGTCGATGCCTTCACGTGCGGTGGATGCATTGAGGTTGTCGATAGCACTGCGGAATTCTTCGTTGGATTGATAGAGTTTTCGCAGATGGTTGATGCATTGGTAAATGACGCCGTTGGCAGTACCCATGACTGTCAAAAAGAAGCTGCCGCCTGGACGAGTTACGCGGGCAAGCTCTTGGAAGCCCTTGTTCGGATTCCTAGTGTGCGGCAGTACCCCCGCGCAATGAACAAAATCAAAACTCTCGTCGTCAAACGGTAGATCGAGCACACTACCAGTGACAAGTACCGAACGCGACCCAAAACGGCTAAGCCGTTTGCGGGCGCAATCCATCCAATCACTGCTCAATTCAAGAGAGACAACGCTACGTGCCCCCCTTTCAAGAAAGGCATAGGACGCATTCGCGTTAGAGCCGCAGCCAGCGTCTAAGATATCAAGGGCGTGGAAGCTACCGGTCGCCAGGCCGAAATATTCCTCCTCGATGAGAGAAACCAGCCTGTCAAAAATATGGTCGTCGTTCTCCTGCTCGCGCTGATAGCGATCGAAGACGGCGCGACTTTCGATTTCCAAAGAGGTTTCCATGTATTGCCTTTCCTACAGTCTAGGATGCCGATTCACTAATAAGCAGGGCGACAGAGCCGGCTGCAGCGAGTGCAAGGTTGGCTAGGCGCAACGCATTGCCGGTACCAGGGAATTTGAAACTGGAGAGATGTAGTACGGATAGAAGAAACGCCGCGCCTATCAACAGAGCGCCCAGCTGAGGAATCGCCACGTAGCTGTTTATCGCAAAGAGTGCCGTCAGCACGAAGAGGTCATTGTTCAAAGGCAATCCTCTGCCGAATCCGTCAGCATCCAGCCCGAACGTCGAAAAATAGCTGAGGCGGAGAGCCCCTGATAGGACAAGGAAGACCGCAGCCAACAGTGCGGGAACGGAGAACGCGTTAAAAGACAAAATCAGAACTGCTGGAAAGACGGCGGCGTAGACCAAATCAGCTAGCCCGTCGAACGCGGCTCCCACCTGTGCCATCAAAGCGGACCGATTAGGGGAACTCTTCGCGACCATGCCATCCGCGTCATCCGCCAAAAGAGCCCATAAGGCGAAACAGATGCCAACCTCGAAACGTCCGATCAGAGCAAAGTAAATCGCCGTAGTGGCGAACGTCAGCCCAAGCGCGGTAATGGCGTTTGCAGCATCGAAGAGGTAGCGGATCATCCTCTTACTCCCCTGCCGCGCGGCCGCCACGGTCCCGGCAATGTATCGGTGAAACCGTTCGAAAGGGAAAACTCTCGGCCACGCGGAGGTCTTCTACACCCTCGCTTGCATTGCCATCTGGATCCCACTGGCGATGCACTCTTTTCCATACTCTGTGGATTCGCCGCGAACCTGACATGCTGCTTTCCTCCTCCTTCCATTGATTGCGATATTGCCCACGACAGGAATATCGGTCGCCAGATCCTCCCGCGTCGCTATTGGGGAGGCTCAAAACTCGTGCCAATTGCCTAGGAAAAGCCTCACAAAGAATGTTCTACATGCTATTCAATGGCTTAATGATGGTACAGCAGAGCCGAGCCAAATAGCTCCGTGTTGTTTTCTCGACAAACGAAACAATGGTGGCGGTTGCCCGGCGTCTGCCCAAGAATGGCGGACCAAACTCCTGGAGCGCACCCCATTTCACCGGACAGGCGGCATAGCTGATAAGGCATAGGCATGCGCCTATGAGTACGACTATGTCCAAGAGTTCCGATGAGCCGTTTCGGCGGGTCGAAGTTATCACCTCGGTGCAGCGCCGCCGGCGCTGGTCCGTCGCCGAGAAGGTTCGGCTGGTGGAGGAAGCCATGCAGCCGGGCATGAGCGTTTCCTACGTGGCACGACGCGCCGATTTTCCCCCTCCCAGCTCTTCGCCTGGAAACGCGCATGCTCGTGGGCGGCCATGCCGCCGTTCAGGCCGACGAAGATGTTGTGGGCTCTTCCCAGGTCCGCGAACTGGAGAAGCGCGTGCGCGATCTCGAGCGCATGCTGGGCAAGAAGACCATGGAAGCCGAGATCCTCAAGGAAGCCCTTGAACTCGCTCGCCCAAAAAAACGGCCGTCGCCCTTGCTGTCGTGGAGCGATCCCGGGGGCGATTCCCAATGAGCGCCATTGCCAGACGCTGGGCGTCTCCCGGTCGAATCTGATTGACCGCAGCAGCAAGCCCTCCAAGCCGCGTGGGCCCTATCGCAAGCCCGAAGACGTCGCCCTGCTGGCCGAACTGCGCCCGATCATCGACCAGCGGCCAACCTATGGCCATCACCGGGTGACGGCATTGCTGAATCGGCAAAGGCGCAAAGATGGCAGGCCCATGGTCAATGCCAAGCGTGTCCTCAGGGTCATGCAGCAGAACGGACTGACCCTTCAAAAGCATACAGCTCTGCGGCCCACCCGCACCCACGACGGTGTCGTTGTTGCCCTGCGTTCCAACATCCGCTGGTGCTCAGATCATCTGGAAATCGATGCCCGCAATGGCGAGGTCGTCCGCATCGTCTTTTTCATCGATGCTTGCGACCGAGAGATCATTGCTTGGTCGGCGCTCGCCAATGCTGGCATCTCCGGCCAGATGGTCTGTGACCTGATGATCGCGGCGGTCGAGCGACGCTTCCAGACCCTCAAGGTTCCGCACCGACTGGAATGGCTCTCTGACAATGGCAGCGCCTATATCGCCCGCCAGACTGCACAGGTGGCCGCGGCCCTCGGCATCGACCTACTCTACACCCCGGTTCGAAGCCCACAGGGCAACGTCATGTCCGAGGCCTTCGTCAAAACCCTGAAAAGCGACTATGCCTCGATCGTCATCCTCCCAGACGCCGACACCATCCTGGCCTTGCTGCCCAAATGGATCGACGATTATTGTGAGGTCCACCCGCACTCCGGCTCAAGTTCCGCTCACCTCGCGAGTTCTTGCGCCTCAGTGCCTAAACCCAACCGCCGCATGTCCGGTGAAATGGGGTCCACTCCAACTCCTCCCCTGGGAAGCGGAATGCACGTGTCGTTCAACGGGTTCCGCGCGGTCCGATATCCGACGATGTCGTACCTTCTTCTATGCTCGCCGCTGATCAGTCCGGTTGCAGAGACAGTGTCGGCGATCAGTCTGTTCTCGGTCGGCCGGCGGCGTTCTGGCATTACCTGCGTCGGTTTCGCTTCTCATCGGAAGAGCATGGCCTTGACCTATGGCATACATTATCGGAGGCGTAGCTTGGTTTCGCGCTTAAATGCGCTCTTCTTGTCAAGTCTGATTTCCAATCAATTATCATCTCCTTCTTCGTCCGGCTGGCATCGCTTTGATCAGGTCGGAGGCTTGCCGGATCGCAACCCTCATCGTTCCGCAATCAGCGTGCCTCCCATGAGCGGCGGCAGAGCCACATCGAACGCTCGTCGATAAGTCAGGGAGAAGGGAGTGCGCCTCACGGACGAGGGGCTCGGCCGGAACGTCAGTGGAGGACGGCGCAGCCGTTGCGGACCGCCGGACCCGCAGGACCACCGTCCGAGACGGGCCGCCCGAGCGCCGGACCTCCCTCTCTTGCCAACCCCTGGGGGCCGCGATCAAGCGTCTCGGGTGCGGCCGCAAGATGCCAGAAATGGGGCGCGTGTCCGAGGGTTTTCCCCATACGGACCACTCGAGTCTTGGTGTTGAATGCAGCCCCGAGCATCGTCGTATCGCCCATGTCATCAAAGTGTAACGTTAGAGCCTTAGGGAGATACCTAGATATCTGGCCATCCGCTGCCAGCTATCGCTGGCATGCTTGCGCCGCTCGATATCATCGAGGGCAGTCAGTTTGATGAACAGGAAAAAATCATGATCGACGGGACCACCTGGGCGAGCTCGTGCTGCTACCGAGGCATCAGATCAACGGGGGAGCGGTGACGCGATGCGAACCATTCCGTCAAGGCGGGAATCCTGGCCCGGCGCTATGTTCCAGCAGTTCGATGCCATTCTCGATCACAAACTCTTCAAATAGCGTCACGCAGGGGTAAAAGGAATCTTTCATGAAAGAACTGGCCAATCCACATGCGATAGTTCGGTATGAAAATGAAAAACCGAGATCTTCCGCAAAGTACTTACGCATCATGCTTTTCTTCTTAAGTGGCTTTCTGGAGCCGCGCTGGGCAAAGGAGCTACACTTAAGAACGCTGGCTGTCGCCGTGCTATTGGCATTCGCAGGGGCGGCCACCGCCGAAGAAGCGGCGACCCTGCGCATCGCGCATCCTCTCGGCTATGGTGGAAAGGAGTCGCCCGATCCCATATCGCCGACCCGCTTCTTCGAGCTGAATGAGCTTCTGTACGATCGCCTATTGCGCCAAGGCGATCATGGAGAGCCGACGCCAGGTCTCGCCGTCTCCTGGTCCGCCTCGGACCATGCGAGGCAGTGGACCTTCAAGCTGCGCCAGGGGGTTACCTTCCACGACGGAACGGCCTTCACGGCAGCGGATGTCGTCTATTCTCTAATGCGCATCAAGAGTGAGAAGATTGCAAGCCCTACCCGATCTGTCCTTGGTTTCATCGACAAGGCGGAGGCGATCGATAACTCGACTGTGAAGATCACGCTGGCGAACCCTGACGCCGATTTTCCGTTCCTGCTGATGGACTATCGGGCCCGGATCCTTCCCTCGCGGGGGCGGGAGGGTAAGCTGGACGAGCTCAACGAGACAGGAATTGGGACCGGCCCCTTCAAATTGGTGAAGCTTGATGCAGCCGGTACGACCGTCGTCGAAGCCTTCCCGGGCTATTGGGAAGGTCAACCCAAGCTCGACCGCATCGAGATCATCGCCATTCCCAGCGATGACGCCCAGGTGCAGGCACTGCTCGCTGGCCAGATCGATTTGCTGGGCTCGGTGCAATACGCCAAGCTGCCCCTGTTCAAAGGGCCGGGCTTTGTCGTCCAGAGCGTCGCCACCGGCGACTGGTCAGGACTGGTGATGCGCAACGACATGCCGCCTTTCGATGATGTGAGGGTGCGGCGCGCACTTCGACTTCTGGTGGACCGCAAGGCCATGCGCCAGCTTCTGGCCGGCGCCGAGGGCGGTACGATCACTTGCGACCACCCGATCTGGAGCGGCGACCCCTATCGTTCCGAAATCGACTGCCCAGCCGACCCCGCAACGGCCAAGAAGCTTCTGGCCGAGGCCGGGTATCCCGACGGGCTGCAGGTCGATCTCTACACCTCCGACGTGGCCGCCCCCGGGATCCAAATGGCCGAGATCTATCAGCAGCAGGCGGCTGCAATCGGGGTCAAGGTCAACATCAAGGTCGTGCCGGCTGACGGCTACTGGACGAAAGTGTGGACCAAGGTGCCCTTTTGCTTCACGGATTGGTCGCAGCGGCCGGCAGACCAGGTCTTGAACGAGGTCTTTCGCTCCAAGGCCGATTGGAATGAATCCGGATTCGACCATCCCTTCTTCGACTGGCTGCTGGATGCCGCTCGGCGAGAGATGAACCTCGACCAGCGCAAAGAACTCTACACTCTGGCTCAGCGCATGCTCTACGAGGAGGGCGGAACGATGGTCCCCTTCACGAAGAATAACTTCCGCGTCACGGCGAAGCAGGTCAGCGGGCTTCCGCCGGTGCAGGACTTCTCGATCCGTTGGAACGAGGTGGCGAAAGCGGAGTAGCCGGGCGACTCCGGGAGGCCCGGCTGGGCGTGAAAGCCGGTCGGGTCTCCACGCTGTTTCTTGTAAGGAGGACATTGTGTTAACGCTGATCCTGCGCCGGCTGATGGGTGCTCTTTTCGCCTTTCTCTTTGCGGCCGTGGTCGTTTTCGTTTGCTTGCAGGCCCTGCCTGGAGACGCCTGCACCGCGATGCTGGGCCAGCAGCAGGGGGACGCTCTGGCGCTGGCCCGCTGCCGGGGTGAGCTTGGGCTCGATCAGCCCGCCTTGCTTCGCTTCGCGCATTGGCTGGGATCGTTGTTGCGGGGCGATTTTGGGACCACGCTATCTCGCGGCGAGTCCGTCGCCGACATACTGGGACCGCGCCTGCGGAATACGGCGCTCCTGGGTGGCGCCGCCGCCCTCGTCGGCATCCCGGTCGCCATTGTTCTGGGGATTGTTGCCGGACTTCGGCGCGAGCGGCCGAGCGACCTGGCGATCTCCGGCATCGCCCTTTTCGCGATGACAGTGCCCGAATTCGTCTCTGCCACCTTGCTGATCTATGTCTTTGCCATCTGGCTGCGCTGGCTTCCGGCGGTCACCGTTCTACCGCCAAGTGCACCGATCGGCGAATTCCTGCCCAATATCGTGCTGCCGGTCGTCACGCTGGGGCTGGTAATGACGGCGCATATCCTGCGCATCGCGCGGACCAGCGTTATCGAAGTCATGGCCAGCGACTATGTCGAGGCCGCACGCCTGCGTGGACTGCCGATGCTTCCTCTCCTGCTGCGCCATGTGCTGCCCAACGCGCTGATCCCCACGCTCAACCTCGCTGCACTCACACTCGCCTGGCTGCTTGGCGGGGTGGTGATCATCGAGCAGGTCTTCAACTACCCCGGCGTAGGGACCCTAATGATCCAGGCCATCCACGACCGGGACCTGGCGCTGATCCAGACGATCACGCTGATCTTCGTCGTGACCTATATCGCCGTCAATCTTCTGGCCGACCTATTGGCGCTTGCGCTCGATCCACGGCTCCGGAAGCAGGTCCGATGAGTGCCCCGAATACGATGCCGCGGGAGGACGATACGATGCTGGTGGAGGATATTGCGCCGCCGGCCTGGCCCTTGCGTTTCGGGCGGGTCTTTCGATCCATCCTGGCAAGGCCGTCCGGCGCCATCGGGGCGGCGATCGTCGTCCTGCAGCTTCTGATGGCGCTGCTGGCGCCCTGGCTGGCGCCCCATGACCCCATCTTCCAAAATCCGGCCGCCTCCCTTCAGGTGGCTGGCGGTGATTATGTTCTCGGGACGGACCAGCTCGGGCGCGACGTTCTCTCGCGCACACTGATGGGCGGGCGGGCTGCGATCGTCATCACAGGCTTGGCGACCCTTCTGGCGGTGCTGGGCGGGGGCGCGCTGGGAATCACGATCGGCTTTCTCGGCGGGCGCATTGAGGAGAGCGCCATGCGGCTCATCGACGCCTGCCTCGCCTTACCTTGGCTCCTCTTCCTGCTTCTGGCTGCCAGCGCCAGCGACGGGAGCCTCTTGGTGCTGATCCCGCTTCTCGCCTTCTTCTATGGCATTCCTCTCGCCCGGGTCGTTCGCGCAGCCACGCTGTCCGTGGTCGCCCAGGACTATGTAACAGCCGCCCGTGCCCGCGGGCATCACCCACTGGCCATCGTTTGGCACGATCTTCTGCCCAACATCCGCGATGTCCTGCTCGTGGAAGGGGCCATGCGGTGGAGCTGGATGCTCCTGGTCTTCAGCTCGCTCTCGTTTTTGGGCTTTGGCGTGACGCCGCCAACCCCAGACTGGGGTGCGATGATTGCCGAGGCCCGTGGTTATCTGGGCATCACGCCCTGGGTCGTGCTCTGGCCCTGTCTCGCGCTCTCAAGCCTGGTCATCGGCATCAATCTGCTAGGCGATGCTCTGGGCAAGGCCTTGGGTCTCGATCGCATGCTTCACACGCCGGTCTGATTGGAGGCGCAATTGACCATCACTGCGATCCGGATCGAGAATCTGACTGTCAGCGCGACCGCCGGCCGCGTCCCGCGAGAGGTGCTGAGTGAGGTCACGCTCGAGGTCAGACGGGGCGAGGTTCTCGGCATCGTGGGGGAATCGGGGAGCGGCAAGAGCACCTTGCTATTGGCCATGCTTGGCCATCTGAAGCGTGGCCTGCATGCAACGGTTGGCTCCGTCCTCTACGACCGGCAGGACCTCCTACGACTGCCCGCCCCGACCCTCCGGCGGCTACGCGCCTCCCGGCTCGCGGTGGTGCCGCAGGGTGCAAGTCTCTCGCTCACGCCCAACCGCCGGGTCGGCCAGCTTCTCGAGGAGGTGATAAACCTTCAGGCCGGGCGCGGCATGCAAGGCGGTCGATGCCGTGCGCTGGAGCTGCTGCGCCAGGTTCGCCTTCCCGATGCCCCGACGATGCTGCGCCGCTATCCCCATGAGCTCTCAGGGGGTCAGCAGCAGCGTGTCTGCATTGCCCTCGCCTTGGCTGCCGAGCCGGATGTGCTGCTTCTCGACGAGCCGACGACCGGCCTGGATGCCACCACCCAAGGCCATCTGTTGGGACTTCTCGCCGAGCTGAGGCGATCCGCCGGGCTGACGATGGTGCTCGTCAGTCACGATATCGGCGCGATCGCCCGTCTCGCCCAACGCGTGGTGGTGCTCTATGGGGGCCAGATCGTGGAGGAAGGGCCCGTGGACCGCCTGCTGACCATGCCGGCACACCCCTATACGCGCGCCCTTCTGGCTTCGATCCCCCGTCTGGATGGGGCGGGCATTCCTCCAGCTCCAGCTGAAGCAATGCCCCTGGAGGGGATGCACGGTTGCGGCTTCGCGCCGCGCTGCGGGCGCGTTGAAGCACTCTGCAATACGACACGGCCCAGCTTGCAGGTCCTGCCGCAGGGGACAGGGCAGGCCAGATGCCATTTCGCGCTGGAATGCGCGCCGGAGCCGCTGCCTGCCATTGCTCTCCATTCAAGCGCCGCTGCTCCAACCGCCAGCCCGCTACTGCGTGTAGAAGGCCTCAGTGTGGTCTATGGGTGCTCCGGCAGATTGGCGCGCCGTCTCGGCCTGTCGCCGCTGCCCGCTATCGCCCTGCGGGAGGCCAGCTTTGAACTCTTTGCCGGCGAGACCCTCGGGCTGGTCGGGGAATCCGGGTCCGGCAAATCGACGCTTCTAAAAGCGATCGCGGGCCTGGTCCGCCCCAGCGGCGGGGGTGCTGCGCTCGCGGCTGGCGACGGAGGCGCGCCCGTCCGGCTCGCGGGAGAGGTCGAGCTTCGAAGTCTGGAAACCCGTCGACGCATGCAACTCGTGTTTCAGAATCCCGACGCCTCGCTGAATCCCCGGCAGACCGTAGCGGAGATCATCGCAGCGCCGTTGCGCCTCTATTTCGGGGTGACGGGAGCGCGCGCTCGCGTCCAGGCCGCCGATCTCATGCGCCAAGTGAGACTTCCGCTGCGCTATCTGGATCGTCTGCCCGGACAGCTTTCGGGCGGCGAGAAGCAGCGTGTTGCCTTGGCGCGAGCGCTCGCAGCCGAGCCCGATGTGCTGCTTTGCGACGAGGTCACCTCGGCGCTCGACGTGTCGGTGCAAGCCGCTGTGCTGGAGCTTCTTGCCGACATAGAGCGTGAGCGGCGCCTGGCTTTGGTCTTCGTGTCCCACGATCTGGCAGTGGTCCGGGCGATTGCCGACAAGGTGCTCGTGCTCTATCGCGGCCGGACCTGCGAGACGGGAACGGCCGATCTCTTCTACCGCCCGCCATTCCATCCCTATACACATGCTCTTCTCGACGCGGCCCGCAACCTTGCGCCGCAGCCGGCGCCGGGAGGCGTCTCAGCGAGCACCGAAGTGCCGCCCGCAGGCGAGGGCTGCGCCTTTTACGACGCTTGTCATAGGAGGGTCGCCGACCTTTGCGGGACCGTTCGCCCGCCATTGCAGGGACATCCCGCGCGTCACGCGCTCTGGTGCCACCGACCGATGGCGGAATTGCTGGCGACAGCTGGTCGGCCGGCGGACGACGAGATGAAGTCACTCGTGCAGGCGTCCCCGTCTGACTGATGAGCGCCGGCGCGGGGAACCTTCGAGGATCGAACTCAAGCATGCGAGTGATCATGATGCCCGGTTGCTCGCGCGGAGTGTTTGGCGGCGGTGCGAGATCATCGGCAGGTACGGTCAGCCGTCAGATCGCATGTATCAAACGTGAACCGCTCAATCTGAAGGGACATTTTCTGAAATGACACATCGCAAACTTCTTTTGATCATGATCGACGGCTTGAGCGCAGACTATTTCGAGAAATACCGTAGTCGCCTTCCAGCCTTGTCGTCGTTGGCAGAGGAAGGATATCTGGTTCGGCGGCTGCTGTCTGCCGTGCCGGGCACCTCGATGCCGGGCCGCGCTTCGATCCTTACAGGGACCGGAGCCGAGGCACACGGTGTGTTTGGCAACCGGATCTTGAGTGACGGAACCTTCGTCGCCGCCGAGGCCGAACATGTCCTCGTCCCCACCATTGCAACGCTGGCCTCTCGCGCCGGTTACGACGTGGCATGCATCGGCCACGCGCTAATTAACCCGGAAGATACGTCCGTTTACATTCCGCCGTGCTGGCTGCGGGGCCCAGGCTTCACGAAGATCCCCGCGGACGGATCCCTCCCGCCATTGCTGAAGGTGAAGGATCCGCAGGGTCGGCTGGTGACTTTCCCGCTACCCTCTTATACGCCCGAGTCCATGGAGCCTGATGAAGTGTCCCGCCTTACGAAGACGCTGATCGGCGACCAACTCACCATCGCTGCGGCAGCCAACTTGATCGGTTCGGAGGAGCCGCCTGATGTTGTCGTGACGGAGATCAACGCCACGGATGCGTTCCAGCACGACTTCGGTTATGAGAGCGAGGAGGCCCATTTCGCGATTGCATTGGCCGATTCTCTCGTCGGTCTTTGCCTTGACAGTTTGCGGCGAGCTGGGAGGCGCGACGAGTACACGATCGCGATCGTCAGCGATCACGGGCACGGCAACATCAAAACATCGATCTTGCCGGATCTGATTATTCCGGGAAGGGTGTGGCAATCCGAAGGTGCAACACTTCATGTTCTGGTCGAGAACGATATCGATCGCCAAGAGGTGACGGAGCAGTTGGCCCGATTTGGCGCTGAACCCTGGACCGATTCCCATTTGCCCATTCAGATTCGTGAACGCATCGCTACGTTCGTGGCGCCCGCAGGACATGATTTTGAGGAGACACCGGCCCATCATCCAGCAGACCAACCGCTCGGCCAGCCCAAATATAGGTCCACTCATGGGTTCCGGCCGGGCATGCCTGCGGACGATCGCGTCTGCATAATGTCCGGGCCGGGCATTCCAAATGCGGTCGTAGACAAGGCTGAGCCGACTCGCTTTGCTCCGACGCTTGCGCGCGTGCTTGGACTTCCACTTGACACTTTCCCCGATCGCCCGCTGTTTTGACAGTCAGCATGACTCGGCGAGTCTACAAGGGCAGTGGTGATCAATGAAGCGTTGGGAATTGGTTCGCTCCTCTCTCCTCAGTGATATCGATGCGGGTGCGTTCGAGAATGGGCGCCTCCCCGGCGATCTCGTGTTGGCAGAGCGGTTTGGCGTCAATCGCCACACCGTCCGAAACGCGATCAAGGCGCTTGAATCCGAAGGTGCTCTGCGGGTTCAACACGGTGTCGGCACTTTCGTTGCGGAAGATTTCGTGTCCCACAAATTGGACACCGACCCAAGATTTACCTACAAACTTCTTGGCCAGAACAAGTCGGTTAAGCGCGAGATCCTGTCGATCGCCCAGGTCTCGGTCGAGCCCGAGATTGCCAAACATCTTAAGATCGCCCCGTCTGCGCTGGTCACCGAAGTCAAATCGATCTCGTTCATCAATGACTGGCCTCTGGCGACTGGAGCGGCTTATCATCCTGCCGATAGGGTCCCAGGTCTCGCGGCTGCCTTTGAGGGATCAAACTCCTTTACCGCGGCCCTGAAACGCTGCGGGATAACTAAATACAAACGGAAGTGGACCCGGATTACGGCGCGCCGGCCGACGCAGCAGGAAGCTCAGCTACTACGGATATCGTCGTCAAGCCCCGTTCTCTATGAGACCAATGTCGACGTCACTCCGGACGGCGTACCGATAAAATACGCGTTCAGCGTGATCCGAAGCGACAGGTACGAATACCTGATCGAAGCCGACAGCTGAGGCGCGACGGTCGTTTCGGCTTGTCGGGCTTTCGCAGCACGCGAAGCGGTTTTTTTGCTGATTTCACCGGGCAAGCTCAATGGCTTGTCATCAAACTGTCGCAACCGTTATGTATCAAAGCATCAAGATACCTAGACATCTATGTGACACCGTGACAAACGGTGCGGCGTGAAGTCGATGACCAGAGCGGTGACCACAAAGTGCGAAACGATGTTGAAAGACGGCAGCGATGGATGGCGACCCTCGCGCGTGCGAGCTGCCAGGAGCTTGAACAGGCGTATTTGGATCTGCCGAATGCGCCCGACTACGTCTGCCTGCGACCGGCGGAGAGCGGCCTTGTTCTTG
>NZ_JBVVQE010000031.1:0-79647 GCF_055811435.1 Mesorhizobium sp. WSM4837 | reverse complement strand
GGGCTGGGGCGGGGGCGCGGCCGCCGCCACAAGTTCTATATCCGCCCCCCGCCCCGCGCCGGTCTTAATAAAACCCCCCCCCCCCCCGCCCGGCGGCCCCCCCCCCCGCGCCGCCCCCCCCCCGCCACCGATCTCGGTAATCTCCTGTTCGACACGGTCCTGCTGGCCGGTCGCTGCGGTGAAGGACGCCGCCTGCTGGCGGCGCGCCATTTCGTCAGCGCCTTCAAGTTCGGCCGGGGCAGCCTCCGGCAAAGAAGCGGCTTCAGGCAAAATAGCCTCGCGCGCCGGCAATGGTCCGCGCGGCAGCGAAGGATCGACCGGCACGATGTAGGGGAACTGCGCCGGCGGCACATGGGGAAGCGTGCCGAGCGGCAGGCGGTAGCCGACCGGTGAATCGCCCGGCACCAGGAACAGCCTGCCGCGCCGCGTCTTCCACTTCTCCGAACGCCAGCGCGGTCCCGACGCCTGGCTGTTCCAGCGCTGGACAGGCAGTACATAGCCCGACGGCTTGGTCAGGCCGCGTTCGAACACCCGCGCCATGCGGCTGCGCTCCTCGGGGTCGTCCAGCTTCGAATTGGACGGATCGACATTGTCCGGCAGCTTGCCTTCCTTGAGCAGCCACTCAGCCGGGTCCTCATAGGCTTCGCTGACCATTGACTTGTCGATGCCGAGTTCATCGGCAATCGCCGTCAGCAGGCTTTCAGCCTGCTTCGGCCCGACATCTGCTTCGCTGTTCTCCCGCGCGATCAGCGACGGGTCGCTCCACACCGGCTCGCCGTCGGCGCGCCAGTACAGCGAGAAGGTCCAGCGCGGCAGGCTTTCGCCCGGATACCACTTGCCCTGCCCGTAGTGCAGGAAGCCGCCCGGCGCGAAACGCTCACGCAGCCGGCGGATCAGCGCATCGGCCTTTTCGCGTTTTGTCGGGCCGACGGCGGCGGTGTTCCACTCCTCCGCCTCGAAATCATCGATCGACACGAAGGTCGGCTCGCCACCCATGGTCAGCCGCACGTCCCCGGCTTCGAGCGCGGCGTCGACCTGCCTGCCCAATGCGTCAAGCGCCTGCCAGCTTTCGTCGGAGAATGGCTTGGTGATGCGGGGGTGCTCGGCGATGCGGTCGACCCGCATGTCGAAGCCGAACTCGACATTGGCGAAGCTCGCCATGCCGGAAATAGGCGCGGCGTTGCGGAAATGCGGCGTGGCCGCCAGCGGCACATGGCTTTCGCCGGTGAGCAGGCCGGAGGTCGGGTCGAAGCCGATCCAGCCGGCCCCCGGCAGATAGACCTCGCACCAGGCATGAAGATCGGTGAAGTCGACGGCGGTGCCGGGCGGTCCGTCAAGCGCGACGAGGTCGGGCTTCAACTGGATCAGGTAGCCGGAAACGAAGCGCGCGGCGATGCCGAGGTTCCTCAGGATCTGTACCAGCAGCCAGCTCGTATCGCGGCACGAGCCTTTCTTGGCGGCCAGCGTTTCCTCCGGCGAAAAAACGCCGGTTTCCATGCGCACGATATAGGCGACCTCGCGCTGCAGGCGGGCATTGAGGTCGACGACGAAATTGACGGTATTGGTTGGGTGGCGATCGATGGTTTGCAGGAACGCCGACAGCAGCGGTCCAGCCGGTTCCGGCGTCCGGTAGATGGCGAGATCGTCGCTGATCTCTTCCGGGTATTCGAACGGCAAGGTCTCGGCCGCCGGCTCGACGAAAAAATCGAATGGGTTGTAGACCGTCATGTCGGCGACGAGGTCGACCTCGATCTTCAGTTCCGTCACCGGTTCCGGAAACACGAAGCGCGCCAGGAAATTGCCGTAGGGATCCTGCTGCAGATTGACGAAGTGGTTCGCCGGCCCGACCTTCAACGAATGGCTGAGCACCTTGGTGCGGGAATGCGGCGCCGGCTGCAGCCTGATGATCTGCGGGCCGAGGACGACCGGCCGGTCATATATGTAATGGGTCAGGTGGTAGACGGCTGCCAGAATTGCCATGGGACCCCGAAAGTCGGCGTTTCAAACGAACTCGCCGAACCCTGACACAAATGCTGGCCATTCTCCAAGCAGAGATGTTGCGGTGCAACTAATTTAAGCAGCGTTGCTGGCCTCGGGGCCGGCTTAGAAAAACGCCTGCAATTCGGTCTGCGCCCGTCCGAGGATCAGCGCATGCACGTCATGCGTGCCCTCATAGGTGTTGACCGTTTCCAGGTTCTGCGCATGGCGCATGACGTGGTAGCCGATCTGGATGCCGTTGCCGCCATGCATGTCGCGGGCCTGGCGGGCGATGTCGAGCGCCTTGCCGCAATTGTTGCGCTTGACGATCGAGATCATCTCGGGCGCCATCTTGCCCTCATCCATCAGCCGCCCGACCCGCAAGCTGCCCTGCAGCCCCAGCGCGATCTCGGTCTGCATATCGGCGAGCTTCTTCTGGAACAGCTGCGTGCCGGCCAGCGGCTTGCCGAACTGCTTGCGGTCGAGGCCATATTGGCGGGCCCGGTGCCAGCAATCTTCCGCCGCGCCCATCGCCCCCCAGGAAATGCCGTAGCGCGCCCGGTTGAGGCAGCCGAACGGCCCCTTCAGGCCCGACACGTCAGGCAGCAGCGCGTCCTCACCGACCTCGACGCATTCCATCACCACTTCGCCGGTGATCGACGCGCGGAGACTGAGTTTGCCGTCGATCTTTGGCGCCGACAGCCCCTTCATGCCTTTTTCCAGCACGAAGCCGCGAATCTCGCCGTCATGCGCGCCCCCACTCTTGTCGGACAACTTTGCCCAGACGACGAACACGTCGGCGATCGGCGCGTTCGATATCCACATTTTCGAGCCGGAGATCCTGTAGCCGTTCGCCGTCTTCTCGGCCCGCGTCTTCATGCCGCCAGGGTCGGAACCGGCATCCGGCTCGGTCAGCCCGAAGCAGCCGATCCATTCGCCTGACGCCAGCTTCGGCAGGTATTTTTTGCGCTGCGCCTCCGAGCCATAGGCATGGATCGGATACATCACCAGCGACGACTGCACGCTCATCATCGAGCGATAGCCAGAATCGATGCGCTCGACTTCGCGCGCCACCAGGCCATAGGTGACGTAGTTGGCGCCGAGCCCGCCATATTCTTCCGGAATGGTGATGCCGAGCAGACCCGCTTCGCCCATCTCGCGAAAGATCCCGGCATCGGTCTTTTCCTCGAGATAGGCTTCCTCGATCCTGGGGGCGAGCTTGTCGGCGGCGAATGCCGCTGCGCCATCGCGCACCATCCGCTCGTCTTCCGACAGCTGGTCCTCGATCAGGAAAGGATCATCCCAGACGAATGCGCTCTTGTCGGCGGCCATGGCCTCGGTCTCCCAACTCTTGCATGTCGCCCAAAAGCTTGCCCTCGGGCCTTACCCGAAGGTGTCCGGCGGTTTGGGATAACGACATGCACAAACAACATGAATTGGGCGGCTTATCGGCTTCCGGTTCGAAAAAATCAAACGAAATTGCTTCGCCAACCAATGAGCGTTAGTAATGAATCATGAACGTGCAGCGCCGCCTTTTGCCTGGTATCAGCGCCCTTGCCGCCTTCGAGGCGGTGGCCCGGCTGGGCAGCTTCACCGCCGCCGCAAGGGAGCTCGATCTGACCCAGGGCGCCGTCAGCCGCCAGATCAGACTTTTGGAGGACCAGTTCGGCCGCCAGCTGTTCGAACGCGACAGCCGCAATGTCAGGCTGTCGACGGCCGGTGAGATCTATGCCGAAGCCGTGCGCGCCGCCTTGGGTCAATTGCGCGACGCAGCGCTTGGATTGATGAGCAATCGGCATAGTGGCATCTTGAACCTTGCGATCCTGCCGACCTTCGGCACACGCTGGCTGATGCCGCTCATCCCGGATTTCGTCGAAAGCAACCCTGATATCACCATCAATTTCGTCACCCGCATCGGCCGTTTCGACTTCGCCCGCGAGAGGCTCGACGCCGCCATCCATTACGGCCTGCCCGACTGGCCCGGTGCCGACTCGACGCTGCTGGTGCGCGAGACAGTGGCGCCTGTTGTCTCGCCCGAATTTCTGGCCGGCCGCGCCATTGCCACGCCTGCCGATATCGGCCGCCCGCCACTGCTGCATATGGCGACGCGGCCCGGCGCATGGACCGAGTGGTTCGAGCATCAGGGATTGAGCGTACCGACCGGGCCCGGCATGCAGTTCGAGCAATTCGGCACCGCCGCCCAGGCCTGCATGGCCGGGCTCGGCGTGGCGCTGCTGCCGCAGGTCCTCATCTCAGGCGAATTGCAACGGGGCCAGTTGGTGCCGGCGCCGGGCCGGCCGATGCAGAGCCGCAGCGCCTATTACCTCGTCGTGCCGCATGACAAGCGCGGCCATCCGCCGGTCGCCAGTTTTCGCGACTGGCTGCTGCGCCATGTGCCGCCGGAGAAGTAGCTACTTACGCTTCAACGCATCGGCCAACGCGGCGCCGAACGCCCCTTGTTGCACCGGGCGCTCCGGCTGGCGCTGCGGCGCCGGCGCTCGGGGCGCCGGTCTGTTGCCATTGTCGCGCGGCTTCGGTGTACCGCCGTCACCTTCCCTGCGCATCGACAGGCCGATGCGCTTGCGCTTGATGTCGACCTCGACGACACGCACCTTGACCACGTCGCCGGCTTTCACCACCTCATGCGCATCCTTGACGAAACGGTCGGCCAGTTGCGACACGTGCACAAGTCCATCCTGGTGCACGCCGATATCGACGAAGGCGCCGAACGCGGCGACATTGGTGACGGTGCCTTCCAGCAGCATGCCTGGCTTCAAATCCTTGATGTCGTCGACGCCGTCGGCGAAGGTCGCGGTCTTGAAGCCGGGGCGCGGATCGCGGCCGGGCTTTTCCAGTTCCGCCAGGATATCGCGCACCGTCGGCAGGCCGAACCGCTCATCGACGAACACACGCGGATCGAGCGCCTTGAGAGCGGCACTGTCGCCCATCAGCGAGCGGAGGTCGCGTCCGCAGGCCGCAACGATTTTTTTCGCCACGCCATAGGCTTCCGGATGCACGGCCGAGGCATCGAGCGGTTCGGTGCCGTTGGCAATGCGCAGGAAGCCGGCGCATTGCTCGAAGGCCCGGGGTCCAAGGCGCGAGACCTTCAACAGGTCACGTCGGCTGGCGAAGGGACCCGCCGCGTCACGGTGCGCAATGATCGCCTCGGCCAGCGATGCGCCAAGACCCGAAACCCGCGCCAAAAGCGGCGCCGAGGCGGTGTTGAGGTCGACGCCGACGGCATTGACCGCGTCCTCGACCACCGCTTCCAGCGAGCGGCCGAGCCGGTACTGGTCGACGTCGTGCTGGTATTGGCCGACGCCGATCGACTTCGGCTCGATCTTGACCAGTTCGGCCAGCGGATCCTGCAGCCGCCGCGCGATCGACACCGCGCCGCGCAGTGACACGTCGAGGCCGGGGAATTCCGCCGCTGCTGTTGCCGAGGCGGAATAGACCGAGGCGCCCGCCTCGCTGACGATCACCTTGAGCGGCTTCGGCCCGGACTCGGCAGGCATGTCGGCCAGCATGTCTGCGACCAGCCTTTCCGTCTCGCGGCTGCCGGTGCCGTTGCCGATGGAAATCAACTCGACCTTGTTTAGGCGGATGAGTTTTGCCAGTTCGGCCTGCGTGCCGCGCACGTCATTCCTTGGCGGAAACGGATAGACCGTCGTCGTCGCCAGCAGCTTGCCGGTGCCGTCCACCACCGCCACCTTGACGCCGGTGCGGATGCCGGGGTCGAGCCCCATCGTGGCGCGCGAGCCGGCCGGGGCAGCGAGCAGCAAGTCCTTCAGATTGCGGGCGAAGACATGGATCGCCTCCTCCTCGGCCCGCTCGCGCAGATCCCGCATCAAATCGAGCGTCAGATGCAGCGACAGCTTTACGCGCCAGGTCCAGCCCGCCACCTCCATCAGCCAGCGGTCGCCCGGCAACTGGCGGCCAATGGCGTAGGCATCGGCGATCATCCGCTCGACCGGCTTCACCGGCGACGCGTCGTCGGCATCGACTTCGATATCAAGCGACAGCACCTCTTCGTTGCGGCCGCGCAGCATCGCCAGGGCGCGATGGCTCGGCACATTGGCCCAGCGCTCGACATGCTCGAAATAGTCGGAGAATTTCGCGCCGGCTTCCTGCTTGCCGTCGACGACGCGCGACCGCATGAAGGCGCGTTCCTTCATGTAGCTCCGCAGCCTGCCGACCAGATCGGCATTCTCGGTGAACTGCTCGGATAGGATGTCGCGCGCGCCCTCGAGCGCCGCCTTGGCGTCGGCCACCTCTTCAGTGATGTAGGCCAGCGCCAGTTCGCTGGGCGCCGCCGCGCGGTCGGCAAGGATGGCCTCGGCCAGCGGTCCCAGCCCACGCTCGCGCGCGATCTCGGCCTTGGTCCGGCGCTTCGGCTTGTAGGGCAGATAGATGTCTTCGAGTTCCGCCTTGGTGACGGCCGCCGCGATCTTGGTTTCAAGCTCTTCGGTCAGCTTGCCCTGCTCGCGGATGGAACCGAGAATGGTGTCGCGGCGCGCATCGAGCTCGCGCAGATAGGCTAGGCGCTCGGCCAGCAGGCGCAGCTGCGTGTCGTCCAGACCGCCGGTGACCTCCTTGCGGTAGCGCGCCACGAACGGCACTGTCGCGCCTTCGTCCAGCAGTCCGATCGCCGCCGCGGCCTGTTCGGGCCGGGCCGCGATCTCGGCTGCGATGATTGTTGCGATGCGCTCGGATGCCATGTCGTTCCTGCTGTCCTGTCGAAAAGAGCGGCGACCATAGGCGCAGAGCGTCGCTCCGCCAACCGCGGCGTTTTCAACCGCCGGATAGTTCCACAGGAAAGTACGTGGAAATTCGCATGGCAGAATGCGCCCACGCCTGGATTTGCCCGTGCCCTTCAGACGTGCGCGCTGCCCCTCATTGCCCTGCCGGGCATTTCTCCCCGTATAGTGACGGGGAGAAAGACGCCTTCGCAATGGGTTTCGCCAACGACCAGCGTTGCAAAAAATAGCGCCGCGGTGCGGCCAGCCCCCTTCTCCCCGTCACTATACGGGGAGAAGGTGCCGGCAGCGGGGCAGCGCTGACATTGCCAGTCGGATACGATTGCCCTGCTAGACCATCCGGCTCAGCGCATCGAAGAAGGTGACCATATCGATACTGAGCGGCTCGTCGACCGGCTCAGGCTGCGACGACATCTTGGCGATAACCACCTCCGCCTTGGGATTGACGTAGAGCCACTGGCCGTGGATGCCGATACCGCAAAAAGCGCCGCTGGCCGCGCCGGTCTGGTACCATTTGTTGCGGTAGCGGCCTTGCGGGAAGCGGAACGCCATCGCGCCACGCTGCCAGGCGTCCGTGTCTCCGCCTGTGCTGACAGTGTCGCGCACCCAGGCTTCCGGCACGATGCGGCGGCCATGGGCGATGCCGCCCTGCCGCATCATCTCGCCGACCCGGGCCAGATCGCGCGGCGTCACCGAAATGCCGCCGGCCGTGCGCGCAGTGCCGGCCATGTCGACTGTCACCGAGGCTTCGGTCATTGCACCAAGCGGCAGCCACAATTTCTCGTGCATCAACTCGGCGAAGCGCTGGCCGGACGCGCGTTCGAGCAGGATGCCGAGCAGGTCGGAATTGGGCGAGCGGTAGCGGAACGTCCGGCCATGCGGCTCGTCAAGGCGCTGCAGCGTCAGCATGAAGTCGGCCAGGCTTTCCATGCCGCCGCCCGGATTCCACAGCGTCGCGCGGCGATAGCGGGCAAAGGCGCTTTCCGGATCGAGATAGGCTTCTTCGAAGTCGAGGCTGACGCTCATGTCGAGCACATGCCGCACGCTGGCATCGCCATAGGCCGAGCCGGCAGCTTCCGGCAGATAGCGGGTCACCGGCGCCTGCGGATCGAAAACTCCCTCGCCTTCCAATATGCCGGCCAGAATGGCGGTCAGCGACTTGCTGATCGAGAAGATGATGTGGCGCGCGCCGAACTCCATATGCGGTGCGAACCAGTCGCCGACGAATTTGCCGGCTTTCGTGATCGTCAGCGCGTCGGTGTCGGAGCGCGCGAGAAAGGCCGCAACAGTCTCGGCACCGCCGGTCAGCGCGACCTTTTCGTCAAGCAGCCCGTCAAGATCTTGTGCCGGCGCCTCACTGCCGCTTGACGCTGCAGCGACACGTGCGCTCGGCACCAACTCGCCGACATTCTGGAACGACCACCGGCTGAGCGGGCTTTCGCGCCAGTTGCCGAGCAGCACCTTGTTGCGGGCAAAGCCATGTCTGGTCTCGAACGCGGTCTTACCGGTCATGGCTTTTCCTTCCGGTTTTTAGGAACTTAGAGACTGTTTCGAAATCAGATGGCCGCCAGAGTAGAGTTTCCAAACCGTCACTTAGCCAAGCGCGGCGGCGATCACGTGGACGGCTTTCATCGTCGCCACCGAAAAGGCGATGCTGGTGAAATCGGGGTAGCTCGAAAGCTTCACCACGACCATTCTCCTGTTCCAGTCGATATGGATCAGCTGCCCGAACACCCCCCGGCACATCAGCGCGCGCGAACGCGGGTCCTCGATCCAGAACTGGTTGCGGTAGCTGCCTTGCGGCAGGCTGGGATTGAAGTCCGGTCCGTGCCTGCCGGTGCGCGTCGCCTCGATCCAGTCGGCCGGCACGACACCGCCGCCATGGTCGAGGATCAGCTGGCCGAAACGGCCATAGTCGCGCAGCGTGGCGTTGAAGCCGCCATCGGCGATGGCGTAGCCGGCGCTGTCGACGGTGAAGCAGGCGCTTTCATCCGCGCCGAGCTTTTGCCAGAGTTCTTCCGAAACCAGTTGCGCCAGCCGCTTGCCGGTCACCCGTTCCATGATGAAGGCGAGCACGTCGGTCTCTATCGAACGATACTCGAACGCAGCGCCATGCGGCCGGCTTGTCTTCTTGAGCCGCAGGATCAATTCGAACATATGCGATGGCCACTCGAAGGCCGGGTCGCTGTCCGGCGGCACCGGCTTCCAGCTGCTGGCGACATCGACCTGGCCGATATCGGAATAGCGGTCGGTGTATTCCTCCGAAAAACGCACGCCGGTCGTCATATCGAGCACATGCTGCACGCTGGCGCCGGCCCAGCCGGTAGCTTCCAGCTCCGGCAGATAGGTCGTCACCGGCATGGCGGGATCGATCAGGCCGCGCCCGGCGAGTATGCCGAACACCGAGCCCGTGACCGACTTGGCCATCGACTGCGACAAATGCAGCGTGCGCTCGGTCATGCCGTTGCAATAGCGCTCATAGGCGATCTTGCCATCCTTGAGCACGAGGAACCCATCCGTATAGGTTTCGTCCAGCAGCCCGGCCAGCGTCGAAGGCTGCCCCGTGCTGCCGCCCACCGGCAGCGCGTCGAGATCGACCTCGGTCCGCTCGAAGCGGCGGCGATGGCCATTGCCGCGCCAGACTTCGACGGTCGGCAGAATTTCGCGGATGTGCTGGAATGCCCACCGATTCCAGGGTCCCCTGTCCCAGTCGAGCTTCGGCGGCACCATCTTGGGCGGTGAGCCCTGCATGATCGGCGGCGCCGGTTCACTATTGCGGTAGGAAGTCATGAGATGCGTCCCGGCAATATGAAAACGGACCCGGCGGCGCCCGCCGCCGGGTCCGTCAACGATGCGATCACTTCTGCAGTTCGGTCCAGATCCTGGTGTAGAGTGCCTGCACGTCGGGCGCGCAGGTCAGCATGAACGTGCCCTTGTCGGCGAACTCGGCGGGGATGTTGACCTCCGGCGCCGTTTTCATGTCCTCAGGCATGAAGGCTTCCGATCCTTTGATGCCGTTGGCGTAGCGCGCGAAAGACGAGATCATCGCGGCGTTCTCGGGAGCCATGACGAAGTTCTGGAACAGCTTGGCGTTCTCGACGTTCTTGGCGTCCTTCAGCACCGCGAGATTGTCCATGAAGATTGGATAGCCCTCCTTCGGATAGCCAAAGACGATATCTTTGTTCTGCAGGCGGGAGCGAAACGACGCGCCGTTCCAGTCGACGCTGGCGGCGAAGTCGCCCTTGGCGAACTTCTCGACCGTGCCGTAGTCCATGGAAATCCATTTCGGCTTTGCCGCCACCAGCACATCGCGCACCTTCTTCAGCACCTCCTTGTCGCCGGTGCACGGCTCGCCGCCGACATATCTGATGGCGAGATGCATGACGTCGGCCATTTCGGGAACGACGTTGATCTTGCCGACCAGTTCCGGCGGCGGATCCAGGAAGATGGCCGAGGTGTTGGGATCGCCCTTGTAGACTGCGGTGTTGACCGTGACGCCAGTCGTGCCCCACTGCCACGGCACGGTGTATTTGCGGCCCGGATCGAAGGGAACATCGACCCATTTCGGATCCATGTTCTTGAAGTTCTCCATCTTGTCCGGCTCTGTCTCCAGGAGCAGCCCTTCCTGGATCCAGATCGGCACGAAGCTCGCCGAGGGCACCACGACATCGAAGCCGCTGCCGCCCTGCCTGATCTTGGCCAGCGCGGTGTCGTTGGAATCGTAGTCGGTGACTGTCACCTTGACCTTGTATGTCTCCTCGAATTTCTTGACGAGCTCGGGGCTGGTGTAGTTGCCCCAATTGTAGATGTTGAGTTCGCCGTCGGCGCGGGCGAGACCCGCCGAGGCGAACAGCGCGGCGCTGAGCGCCGTCGCAGTCAGTTTCCACTTCATCGTATCTCTCCTGTCACTCGTGATCCTTTTTCCTGCTGATGAAAAAGAAGACGGTGACGATCAAGATCGAGATCAGCAGGAACACCGTCGAAATTGCGTTGATTTCCGGCGTGATAAAGCGCCGGAACTGGCCGAGCATGTAGGTCGGCAACGTGTCCTGGCCGCCGGACTTGACGAACTCGGTGATGACGACGTCATCCAGCGAGATGACGAAGGCCAGCATCAACCCGGCAAGGATGCCTGGCCACAGCAGCGGAAAGGTGACGCGCCTAAATGCCTTCCAGGGTGTCGCGTAGAGGTCGGCCGCCGCGGTCTCCAGCGACAGGTCCATGCTCTCGAGCCGCGCCCGGATCGGCAGATAGGCAAAGGGAATGCAAAAAGCGGTATGCGCCGCCATCAGGTAGCCCAGCCCCGAATAGCCGGTCCAGATCTTGATGCGCGAGAAGAAGATCAGCAGCGCCACCGCAGTGACGATCTCCGGCACCATCAGCGGCTGGTTGATGAAGGCGTATTTGAAGCCGAGGCCGGGATAGGGTTTGGTTCGGGTCGTGGCGAGTGCAGCCATGGTGGCGACGATGGTGGCGACAGTCGCGGCGACCAAAGCGATTTGCAGCGACCGGATGGCGGCATCGACGACCTGGTTGTTGTTCCAGGCCTGGTAGAACCAGCGCAGCGACACGCCTTCCCAGATCGCGATCGAATTGCCGGCGTTAAAGGCATAGACGACAAGCGTGACGATCGGCAGGTACAGCGCGAAGAAGCAGATCATGGCGATGGTGGTGAAGCCGGTCTGCCGGCGGATGTCGAAGCGGCTAGCCATGCGCACCACCCCGGCGCCCGACGGAGCGGACATACAACAGCATCGCGACCATCACGATCGCCATCAGCGACAGCGACAGCGCCGAGCCGAGCGGCCAGTTACGGCCTTGCCCGAACTGCAGCTCGATCAGATTGCCGAGCATCATATTCTTCGACCCGCCGAGCACGCGCGGGGTGACATAGGCGCCCAGCGCCGGGATGAAGACCAGGATCGAGCCGGCGATGATGCCGGGCTTGACCAGCGGGATGATGACGCGCCTCAGCACCTGGAAACGGTTGGCATAGAGGTCGTAACCCGCCTCGACCAGCCGGAAGTCGATCTTTTCCATGCTGGCATAGAGCGGCAGCACCATCAGCGGCAGATAGACATAGGTCATGCCGACCATCAGCGCGAAATCGGTGAACATCATCTGGATCGGCTGGCTGATGATGCCGAGCTTGACCAGCACCGTGTTGACGAGGCCCTCATTGCGGATCACCTCCTGGATGGCGAAGGTGCGGATCAAGAGATTGGTCCAGAACGGGATGGTGATCAGGAACAGCCAGATGTCGCGCTGGCGCGGCGGCCGTGTGGCGATGAAATAGGCGGTCGGGAAGCCAAACAGCAGCGTCAGGATCGTTGTCAAAAACGACAGCTTGGCCGAGCGCCAGAAGATCGACAGATGCGCGTCGGCGAAGGCCAGCGTATCGTCGAAGATGTCACGCTGCATCAGCACCGACAGCCAGCCGTCGGTCGAGAATTTCCACACCACGTCGCCATACGGCCCAGGCGTCAGGAAGGAATAGATCACGACGATCAGCAGCGGGCCGGTCGCGGCGAGAAAGATGATGATCAGTGCCGGCGCCGACAGCAGCCAGCGATCGCGGATCTCTCGCCGCTCGGCTTCCTCCGCGACTTGTTCTGCGCTCGCCATCAGTCCCTCAGCACTTGCGCGGCGTCGTTGCCGATCGAAATGCCGACCTTGTCGCCCCGCTCGAAACCGCAGCCGGCGCTGCGCGAGTTCTGCTGGCGCACGGTGAAGCTCTCGCTGCTGTCCAGGCGAACATGGATGTGCGTGTCGGTGCCGAAATAGACGATGTTTTCGACCGTGCCCGACAGGTCGCCCTTGCCGCTGGTCAGCTTGGCATGTTCGGGCCTGACCACCACGGTGGCATTGTCCTTCGGCAGGAACCCCTCAGCCACGGTCGCGTCGATCGTCGCGCCGGATTTGAGCGTTGCGCGTGCCTTGCCGTTGCCCATGCCAGATATGGCCGCCGTCAGGAAATTGGTTTCGCCGATGAAGTCGGCGACGAAGCGCTCCGCCGGCTTGTCGTAGATGTCCCAGGGCGTGCCGACCTGCAGGATCTTGCCCGACGACATCACCGCGATGCGGTCCGACATGGTCAGCGCTTCTTCCTGGTCGTGGGTGACGAAGATGAAGGTGATGCCGGTCTCGTGCTGCAGCCGCTTCAGCTCGATCTGCATCTCCTTGCGCAGCTTGAAGTCGAGCGCCGACAGCGGCTCGTCGAGCAGCAGCACTTTTGGCTGCGGCGCGAGAGCGCGCGCCAGCGCCACGCGCTGCTGCTGGCCGCCGGAAATCTGGCTGGTGCGGCGGTTGCTCAGCGCCTCCATCTTGACCAGCTTCAGCATCTCGGCGACCCGCGCCCTGACTTCGGCCTTGGGCTTGCCGAGCATTTCGAGGCCGAAGCCGATGTTCTCGGCCACCGTCATATGCGGGAACAGCGCATAGTTCTGGAACACGGTATTGACCGGCCGCTTGAACGGCGGCAGCGGCGCTATGTCCTGGCCGTGCAGCAAGATCTCGCCGGCGCTCGGGAAGTCGAAGCCGGCGATCAGCCGCAGCAGCGTCGTCTTCCCGCAGCCGGACGGGCCAAGCAGCGTAAAAAACTCATTTTCGCGGATCGACACCGAAACCGTGTCGAGGGCGGCGACCTGTGACTCCCCGCTACCGAAGACCTTGCGGACGCCACGAACTTCAATTGCACTTTTACCCGGTTGTTCCGGCACGATTACCCCATTCTTGTGTCCGCTCTTCTGGCGGATCCAGTTCCCACTCGATTGTCAGCACACGGCGCATGGCTTGGCAAGCACACATCTGAATGTCGATCCAGAACGCAATTCCCGTGCCACCGTCAGGCCTGGTAGGTGATCTTGCCGCCGCAGATCGTCGTCACCGGCCGCACCGTATGCAGCGCTTCCGGCGCGGTCGCCTCGATGTCGGCTGAGAGCACCACGAGATCGGCCATAAAGCCTGCCTTGAGGCGGCCCTTGCGGTGCTCCATGAACTCGGCATAGGCGCCTTCCACCGTGTAGCCCGCTAGTGATTCATGCAGCGAAAAGCTCTGGTCGGGATCGCCCTCTGCCCAAGGTTTGCGCAGCACCGCCGCCTGAATGCCCAGGATCGGATCGATCGGCGACACCGGCCAGTCGGAAGCGAAGACGACATGCGCGCCCGCCTGCTTCAGCGTCCGCCAGGCATAGCTCAGCGGCCATCTTTCGCGGCCGATGCGCGAAAGCGTCGGCTCCAGCGGGAAGTCCATGGCGCCGGGCGGGTGCGGCGGCTGCATCGAGGCGATGACGGCAAGCTCTGCGAAGCGCGGTATGTCGGCGGCAGTGACCACCTCGATATGCTCGACCCGGTGCCGGCTGTCGCGCCTGCCGTTCTTCCGCCGCGCCGCCTCATAACCATCGAGGACCGCACGCACCGCGCCGTCGCCGATCGAATGCACGGCGACCTGCAGCCCGCGCCGGTCGGCCTCCACCGCCACCTCGGCGAGATGCTCCGGCGTAAACAGCGGCTCACCGCGCCAGCCCGGCCGGTCGGCATAGTCGTCGACCATCACCGCGGTCCAGCCTTCCAGCACGCCGTCGTAAAACATCTTGACCATGCCGGACGACAGCCATTCGCCCGCGTATCGCTCAGCCATATCAGAGGCTTTGTCGAGCATGTCGAGCGTCATGAAGTTCTTGTAGTGGAACGGCACCTGCAGCCGGCACAGCAAGTCGCCCTCGGCCTCGATCTCGGACAGGAGTTCGAGCTGGTGCAAATTGCCGTCCATGTTCTGGATCGAGGTGATGCCGTGCCTGGCGCACCATTCCAGCCCGCGGCGCATGATCGCCCGGTCGGAGGCCTGCTCCGCCGGCGTCGGCTTCGGGTCCGGCTCGCCGCCGGTGGCCAGGCCGAGCCGCACACGCTCCTCGCCGGCCAGCGCGATCAGCGGCCCAAAGGCCTCGCCCTCGCGCAATTCGCCACCGGCCAACCCGTCGTCGCCCATGACGATCTCGTTGCCGGGACCAAGCCGCTTGCCTCCAAGCAGGCCGGCCAATTCCAGTGCCTTGGTGTTCGCCCACATTGTGTGGTGGTCGGGCGCCGCCATGACGAAGGGCCTATCCGGAAGGATGCGGTCGAGGTGATGGCGGCTGACCCGTTCCGTCGCCGACAGGATGGTATAGTCGGCGCCTTGCGCCTGCAGGACGGATAGATCCGGCCGCTTTGCGGCATAGTTGCGCACAGCATCGCAAAGCGCATCGAAACCGTGGACGCCCATCAGTTGGAGATGATCGAGTTCGGCCGCGCCGCCGAAAAGATGCATATGCGCTTCGATGAAGCCGGGAACGACGGAGCCGCGCTCGGCGTCTATGACGCGCGTGCCGGATCCCTTGTGCTCCAGCACGGTCGCGCGATCTGCGATCGCAATGATTTCGCCGCCCTTGATCGCTATGGCTTCGGCGCGGGGAGTATCGGGATCCATCGTCAATATGCTGGCGTTCTCGACGATCAGATCGGCCGATGGCGGCATAATTTTCTCCCGTTTGAGCTAAGGCTAGCAGAGTATTGGCGTCTGGCAAGCCGCCGCTGCCGCTCGCAACAACGATCCGGGAAAGCCTCTTGGCGGGGCTGAAACTCTCTGCCACAAAGCAATTCGTCAATGACGGATACGCAACCCGAAGAGCGAGCCGGCCGCCAAAATGAAGACTGTTTTTTCCCCTCTTCACGCCGGTCATGCCGGCAATTTCGAGCTCATTTCGGGCGCCATCGTACCGGCCTTCGAGAAGCCCTCGCGCGCCGAGTTCATCAAGGCGAGGGTTGAGAGCGAAAATCTCGGCCCGATCCTGCCATCCGAGACCCACGACCTCGCTGCCGCCAAGCAGGTGCATACCAGCGACTACATCGATTTCCTGCCGACCGTATGGCCGCTCTGGGAAGCGTCGGGCCGGACCGGCTCGGCCCTCCCCTTCACCTGGCCGACGCGCGGCCTGCGCGGCGATGTGCGCCCCCAAACCATCGATGCGCTGCTTGGCTTTTACTCCTTCGACGGCGGCGCCAGCTTCGTCAAAGGCACCTGGGAGGCGATCAAGTCGTCCTACGACGTGGCGCTGACCGCAGCCGCTCTAGTCAAGGGCGGCGAGATATCAGCCTTCGCGCTCTGCCGCCCGCCTGGCCATCATGCCGGTGCTGCGTTCATGGGCGGCTATTGCTACATCAACAACGCCGCGGTTGCCGCGCAATGGTTCCGCGACCAGGGCGCCAGGCGCGTCTCGATCCTCGATGTCGATTACCATCACGGCAACGGCACGCAGGAGATCTTCTACAGCCGCGGCGACGTGCAGGTGCTGAACCTGCATGGCGACCCGATGACCGAATATCCGTTTTTCCTCGGCCATGCCGACGAGCGCGGCGCCGGGCCCGGCGAAGGCTTCAATGTCAACTACCCCATGCCGTTCGGCACCGCATGGGATGCCTGGAATGCTTCGCTGGAGGACGCCTGCGCAAAACTTGCGGCTTACGCTCCCGAGGTCGTAGTCGTCTCGCTCGGCGTCGACACGTTCGAGAAGGACCCGATCAGCAGGTTCAAGCTGAAAAGCGCCGACTATCCCAAGATTGGCCGCCGCATCGCCCAGCTCGGCCTGCCGACGCTGTTCGTCATGGAAGGCGGCTACGCCGTCGAGGAAATCGGCATCAACGCCGTCGGCGTGCTGACCGGATTCGAGGATCGGTAATGCATGCGCCCAAAGGGCTGCCCAGGCGTTAGACCCGAGAGAGCGCAGCGGTGATGGCAGCTACGCCACTTGGCCGCCGATCGTCTGGAGCGCGCCACTTCCCCGGGCCCTCCCAATTCGACAAGCCTGGTTGACGGGAAACAGCGGATCGATCGTCATTGTCTGCTCTCCGGCGCGTAATGGAGGATGACAACACCTGACTTGAGCGTCCTCGTCTCGAGATGCTTCAGGCGTATCCGGTTCGCGCCGCCCTTGAAGAGCGGCGTGCCTCTCCCCAGAATAACGGGGTTGATCCCGAGGTGATACTCGTCGATCAGGCCGTGCTCCATCAGGGTCGCCGTGAGGTCGGCGCTGCCGAACACGAAGATGTCTCCGCCGTCCCTGGTCTTCAGCTTGGAGACTTCTTCCGCGACATTGCTGTTGAAGAGCTTCGTGTTGTTCCAGTCGGCGCTTTTCAGCGTGCGCGAGAAGACCACCTTCTCGATCTTGTTCATGAAATCGCGATCCAGCCTTGCTCGGACGGCCAATAGGCTGCCATGAGCTCGTAGGTCACGCGGCCGAAGATCAGCGTGTCGGCCTTTTCCTGGGTCTCACGAATGTAGTTCTCGAGTTCTTCTTCAAAGACGAACCAGCTGATGTCCCTGTCCGGACCTTCGAAGAAGCCGTCGACACTCACCATGTCCCATATGATCAGCTTTCTCATAGAACCCTCCTCTTCGTGTATCCCTTTGTGAATTCTCGGCCTATCCCGTGAAGCGGAAGCGCATGTTGGTGATCTGCCCCGCTTCCCGAGCCCTCGGTCTTCTCCAGCCTGACCGGCTCCATGCCGTTCTGGCTGAAGCGGCGGATGCCGTCGCCGATGAGGTCTGGCGCGACATGGAGACCTCGTCGGCAAGCCCTGATTCGGGCCGACGGGAAGTCGCAGCATTTCAGCGGGATGCGACGAAGCGTTCCAGTTTGCCGAGAGTTTGCAGTCCCAGTTCCACGGCACCGAAGCCCTTCGCCTCCTGGAACTCGGCAGCCGTGCTGAATACCATGCCCAGCGTTACCTTCGTTGCCCCGTCCTGATCCTCGAACGAGGCCCAGGCGTCGGCATGTTTCGGCCCGTTCTCGCCCCAATGCAGCGTATAGCCGATCCTCTCCTCGGGCCGGACCTCGTTATAGAGATGGTGGTTCGGGAAAACCGTGCCGTCAGACGCGATCATGTCGAATACCCACTCGCCGCCCGCTCGCAAGTCGATCCTCTTCGTTCGACAGGAGAAGCCTTCCGGCCCCCACCATTGCGGCAGCGTTTCACGGTTCATCCACGCGCCCCAGACGTTGGACCGCGGCGCCTGAATCACCCGCTGCAGCACCATGGTTCGTTCGGCCGCGCCCGCGAGGTTGTCCAGGCCGGCACCGAAGCCCGCCCGGTAGCCTGCTTCCATGTCCTGCGCCAGTGAGCAAAGTTGCACCGTCACGACCAGCCGGCTGCGCTCGTGCGTGCCTGAGAGATCTGCCGTCACCAGCGCTGCTGATTGCGTCACGCCTTCGCACGAGACCACCTCGTAGTTCACGCTGCACACCGCCGGCTGCAACGCCAGCCAGCCGCACTCGCAGTAGATGTCCGGACGGCCCTCTGCCTTGCAGAGCGAGACCTCGCGTCCACCCACCCTGGTGTCGGCCTCCAAAAACTCCACGGTGACCGAGGGCGATGGCGCAGCCCAGATCGCCCGCGCGGCTGGGGCCGTCCAAGCCTCCCACAGCACGGCCAATGGCGCGGCCACGTCCCGTTCGAAGGTCAGCGTCGCAAAACGGCCCTTCCTATCATCGGGCACCGCACGGGTCGCACTGTTTGTAGCGAGGTTCTGTGTCATTCTGCGCGCTCCTTCTTCATCGCATTCATCACAAATGCGTCCAACCGGTCGAGCCGAGCTTCCCAGATGGCCCGCTGTTCATCGAGCCATGTTCGCGCTGGATCCAGAGCCTCGGGTACGATGGCGCAGGTGCGTATCCGCCCGTCCTTGGACGTGGTGATCAACCCTGCCTCCTCCAGCACGGAAAGGTGCCGCATCACCGTGGGCAGCCGCAGTCCCGTGGGCCCAGCCAGATCCGTTACCCGCGCAGGTGTTTCGGCGAGCCGGGTCAGGATCGACCGGCGGGTCGGATCAGCGAGCGCGTGGAAGAGCAGCGAGAGATCAGGATCATGCTTAGCCATATCGCTAACTATCGCCCAATTTGCCGGTGGCGCAAGCGAAAACTTCGTCAAGTCGCTAAGTATTTTTTGCGCAACGCGCCGAGTTGTTGGAGCAGGCGGATTCTGTTGCTGGCTTGCTGGAGAAAGTCGTTCCCAGCGATGCTCGCACAGGCCGATGCCTGCAGTCGAAGACAAAATCCTGAAGCCGCCAGTCCGCTTCCCGGACGGAAGGTCGGACACCTCACCGAAGCGCTTCACGCGGCCTGCAAGAATGGCCGCGGACCTGCTCCCGCCACCGCTATCTTGTTGTTGGACCATGATCTTATTTGAAAAGGCGTTCGCCCTTTGCGAGGTCATGCTCTACTTCTAGGGGACGGCATGAGGGCACCGATTCTGGAAGAACGCAGCATTTGAAGTCGGGGAAGCATCGATGATCGACGACGAGCCGGACAGCGAACGCGTCTCGGCGCTGGCGCCGTTCCGACACGGCATTTTCCGCGCCGTATGGTCCGCCAGTCTGGTTTCGAATTTCGGTGGCTTGATCCAGGGCGTCGGCGCCGCCTGGATGATGACCACGATCGCCACCTCGTCCTATCAGGTTGCGCTGGTCCAGGCTTCGACCACCTTGCCGATCATGCTGTTTGCGCTCGTTGCCGGGGCCATCGCCGACAGCTTCAACCGGCGCAAGGTCATGCTGATTGCCCAGATCTTCATGCTGGTCGTCTCGGTTCTGCTGACCGTGTTCACCTATCTTGGCTTGATGACGCCGTGGACGCTGCTCGCCTTCGCCTTCCTGATCAACAGCGGCACGGCGCTTTACAACCCGTCATGGCAAGCTTCTGTCGGCGACATGGTGCCGCGCGCCAAGCTGCCGGCTGCCGTTGCGCTCAATTCGTTGGGCTTCAACCTGACGCGCAGCGTCGGCCCGGCGATCGGCGGCATCATCGTTGCCGCCGCAGGTGCCGCAGCGGCCTTTGCCGCTAACGCATTGAGCTATGTCGGGCTGATCATCGTGCTGGCCCGCTGGAAGCCGGAATTGCCGGCCTCGACACTGCCGCGCGAGACGCTGGGCGCGGCGATGGGTGCTGGCCTGCGCTACGTCGCCATGTCGCCCAATATCGGCAAGGTGCTGGTAAGGGGTGCGGCTTTCGGCTTCAGCGCCGGCGCGGTCCTGGCGCTGCTGCCGCTGGTGGCGCGCAATGTCGTCAAGGGCGATGCCTTGACCTACGGCATCATGCTCGGTGCTTTCGGCATCGGCGCCGTCGGCGGCGCGCTGATCAGCGTCAGGCTGAGGCAGATTCTGTCAAGCGAGACGATGGTGCGCATGGCATTCGCCGGCTTTGCGCTCTGCGCCTTCAATGCCGCCGTCAGCGATCAGGCCTGGCAAACGTCGCTCGGGCTGCTCATCGGCGGCGCCTGCTGGGTGGTCGCGCTGGCGCATTTCAACGTCACGGTGCAGATGTCGACGCCGCGCTGGGTGGTCGGCCGGGTGCTCTCGGTCTATCAGACGGCGACCTTCGGCGGCATCGCCCTCGGCAGCTGGATCTGGGGTGTTGTCGCTGATGCGCAAGGCGCCGAATTCGCTCTGACCGCGGCCGCCGTCGCGATGCTGGCGGGCGGCGCGATCGGCCTCTTGCTGCCTTTGCCGCAGCAGGCGGTGCTCAACCTCGATCCGCTGAACCGTTTCAAGGAGCCGCATCTTGCACTCGACCTGAAACTGCGCAGCGGGCCGATCGCCATCATGATCGAGTACATCATCCGCGAGGAGGACGTGCCGGAATTCCTGGCCACCATGGCCGAACGCGGCCGCATCCGCCGCCGTGACGGCGCCCGCAACTGGACGCTGGCGCGCGATCTCGAAAATCCCGCAATATGGATCGAGCACTATCACACGCCGACATGGCTCGAATACATCCGTCACAACAAGCGGGCCACCCATGCCGACGCCGTTGTCGGCGAGCGCCTGCGGGCGCTGCACAGCGGCGACGAGCCGCCGCGCGTCCGCCGCATGATCGAGCGTCCGACAACCGCCGGCACCGCGATCGTCATGCCGAAAGGACCAATCGAGCATTAGGTTGGCGGAAGCCCTGTCGGAGGAAGCACGCGCAAGCTCATTCGCTTGTGCCGCGTTGCGCCGAGAAGCTATTTGACCTTGATGATGACCTTGCCCTTGGCCCGGCCCTGTTCAATGTATGCCAATGCCTCGTTGGTCTGCTCAAGCGGAAAGACGCGATCTATAACCGGGCGGACGACGCCCGTTTCGATGAGCGACGTGATTTTTGTCAACTGCCCGCCATTGGCCGCCATGAACAGGAACGAATATCGGACATCTGCGCGTTTTGCCCGTCTCCTGATGCCTGCGCTCAGAACGCGCATGACCAGGTTCAGCACCCAGCTCAGCCCCTTCTCCCTGGCAAACCCAGGATCGGGCGGACCGGAGATCGAAACGGCTACGCCACCTGGCTTCAACACACGCAGGGACTTTTCGAGGGTCTTGTTGTCCTGGCTGTTCAGGACGACATCGTAGCCCGAAAGCACTTTCTCGAAGTCATCCTTCTTGTAGTCGACAATGACATCGGCGCCCAGCTTCCTGACCATATCCGTGTTCGACGCGCTTGTTGTCGTGGCGACCGTTGCGCCGAGGTGCTTTGCCAATTGGATGGCGAATGTCCCCACTCCGCCGGAGCCGGCCTGAATAAAGACCTTCTGTCCTTTCTTCAGCTTCGCCCTTTCAACCAGCGCCTGCCAGGCGGTCAGCCCCACCAGGGGAATGGACGCAGCCTCTTCCATGCTGAGGTTTTTTGGCTTCAGGGCCACGTCCGCATCATTAATGGCGATGTACTCGGCGAACGCTCCGATCCGACCGTCGCGCGCTCGCGCATAGACCTCGTCGCCCGGTTTGAACTGTCGGACTTTCGCGCCGACGCGAATGACCGTTCCGGCCACGTCATGGCCTGCAACGAAAGGCCGGCCGTAGGGCAGGATCAGCTTGAACTCTCCGTCCCTGATCTTGGAGTCCAGCAGATTGACGCTGGCGGCATGGATCTGCACCAGCACGTCATTCTCCCCTGCTTCCGGCTCTGGAACCTCTCCAAGCCGTAGGGGAGCTTTCTTTGCATATCGATCGACGATGAAGGCCTTCATTGCAGCTTTCCTAAATTGAGGAGACCTGGAGCCAGGTCGCCATCTCCGATGCGTTGCCCTATTGCATTATGGTCACTTAATGATAATATGACCGTAATGCAATAGCTGATCGAAGGAGAAAGACATGCGCTACGAGAAAGGCCGGAGGGAAGCATCGCGGCAGCGGATCATGGATGTGGCGACCGAACGGTTTCGCTCCGACGGCATCGCTGCATCAGGTCTCGCCGGCATCATGGGTGAGGCGGGACTGACCAATGGAGCTTTCTATCCCCATTTTCCGTCCAAGGCGGCGCTTGTGCGTGAGAGTGTGGCAGCCGCGCTGGAGGCCCAGACGGCCCAGATACAGGAGCTATTGGCCGCCGGCGGCACGTCATTGGCCATCGACACGTATCTGTCGGCGGAACACCGAGACAATCCAGGCAAAGGTTGCGCTTCAGCCGCGCTGCTGCCCGAAATTGCGCGTGAGCCGATCGAGACGCGCCAAGTTTACGCCGAGCACCTGCTCAAGCTCGTACGCCAGGTGGCGGCCGAGCTGACGCCCGACGCCCGCGATCCCGAGGCTGTCGCGTTCGGCGTCTTCGCGACCCTGATCGGCACACTTGAGCTGTCCCGCGCGGTGAACGGAACCGAACTGTCCGATCGCATTCTTGAGGCTGGCGCGGTGGCGGCGAAGGCGCTGCTCCAGCCCAGCGGCAGCGACAGCGACAAGCCAGAAGGAAGAAAACCATCATGAACGTGCATCATCTGTCGCGACCTGCCGCGATCGTCAAACACAGGGACGTGCCGACGAAAACGGTCGACGTCGGCGGTACGAAATTCGCCTACCGGGAACTCGGGCCCACAACCGGGGTACCGGTGATTTTTCTTACCCATCTGAGTGCGGTTCTCGACAATTGGGATCCCCGGGTCGTCGATGGTATTGCCGCAAAACGACGCGTTGTCACCTTCGATAACCGTGGTGTTGGCGCATCAGGCGGCTCCACTCCCAGCACGGTGGAGGCGATGGCCCGCGACGCGATCGCCTTCATCCGGGCCCTCGGTTTCGAGAAGGTTGACCTGCTCGGCCTATCTCTTGGCGGCTTCATCGCCCAGGCGATTGTTCAGCTGGAGCCCAATCTGGTTCGCAAGATTATCCTCGCGGGAACCGGCCCAGCCGGGGGTACCGGCATCGACAGGGTGACGTTCGTCACCTTCTTCGACATGATCCGCGCCGCGCTGACCATCAAGGACCCAAAGAACTACCTCTTCTTCACCCAAAGCCCCAACGGCAAGAAGGCGGCGCGCGAGTTTCTGCAGCGCTTGAACGAACGGACCAATGACCGCGACAAGCCCATCGCCCTCGGCGCTTTCAGCCAGCAGCTCAAGGCAGTGCGTGCCTTTGGCCTCGAGCGCCCTGCCGACCTATCGCGTGTCCGGCACCCGGTCCTCGTGGTGAATGGCGATCACGACAGAATGGTGCCCACCAGCAATTCCGTCGACCTGGCACGGCGCTTGCCCAATGCCGAGCTGGTCCTGTACGAGGACGGCGGGCATACGGCCATTTTCCAGTATCACGGCGCCTTCGTGGAGAAGGCCCTGGACTTCCTCGATGCCTAATCAGGCGGTGCCGGTGTGGCCAGTTGGTGAGCAAATGACGCTTCGATCCATGCGCTAACCTGACGGGCAACACCGTACACTAGATCGGGGAAGGCCTGAGGAAGGAAGCGCACGCAAGCTAATTCGCCGAATCTGCGTTGCTTCGACAACGGACCTTCAGTCTGTTCCCGTAAAGCCAAGTGACACCCGTGCGTCAGGATGCGGCGCGCAGGCTCGTACGGACGCGCCGCCTGCTTGTGGCGCGGGACTTCTCCGCCACGACACCGGTGATCTCGACCACGCCGTTCTCATGCGGTTTGGCGTTTGTGACCTTGTGGAGACGCTCATAGGGCAACAGTTCCTTGACCCGGGCGTCGAGCACAGCGACTTCGGCTCGCAGGTCCTCGCATTCCTGCCTCTGGACATCGAGCTGTATCTGTTCGGATGCCTGCTGCAGGGAAAGCTGCGAAAAATTCGCGCTCACGGTCGAGAGGTGCATCTTGTCGTTTTCGTTCTCCTTTCTGAGAACCGACAACCTTTCCTCCGCAATTTGCTTTTCGGCGACAGCGTCGCTCCATTGAGCCTTGAGATTGGCGATCTCGCTCGCGGCTTGATTGTTCTCGTTCGAGGCGACTTCAAATCGTGATTGGAGGTTGCGAATTTCGGAACGCAGGCCGCCGATCTCAGCGAAACTACGCGCACGTTCGGCTTCCCTGTCACCTTCCATGATACGGGCCGCTTCCGTCATTTCCGACAGCTTCGCTTGCGCGATATCGAGCGATTTCTGCAGCCGCGTCTCCTCTTGTTCGCTCTTGCCGAGCGCAGACAGCAGTTCCGAAAGTCGCGCCGCGTCACTGGCATGAATCGTCGAGAGCTCGTCCAGCCGGTGCCGCGCCTCAGCTTCCCGCTTCAGCGCCTTGTCGAAGTCGATCGACAGGCTGACATGCTTTTCCCGCAATATCTCGTTCTCGCGCGCGCATCGGTTGGCCTCGGCCGTTCTGGCCGAAAGCGTTTTGACGAGGTCGCCGAACTCCGCTTCGCGTTCTGCGCTCGCATTGCCTGCCACGACGAGTTCCAGCTTTGCTGCAGCCAGCGCACTGCGAAGTGCCTCCTTGTCCTCGGCCAGGCTTATCTCGCGCTGCTGCAGGGCCTCGACGACGCTTTCACGCTCGCGCTGCTTTCTGGTCGCATCGTGGAACTGCTCCGATAGCACTCTTTGCTGCGTGGTCAGGCTGACATTTGCCAGTTCCAGTTCGTTGGCGCGAAGAATGTCCCCGTGAAGCAGCTTCAGGAATTCGCCTGTCAGGTGATGCGAGGTCGCGATCTCCGACAGTTTCGTGTTGATCTCCTCCAGATACTCGCGCGCATCGTCAAACAGCCCCTCAACGGCATCTAGCGCAGCCAGGCGGGTTTGTGTGTGGGAGGTCAGCCGCCGTGCGATCTCGGGAGCGTCGGCATCGTCCTCGGGCTGAGAGTTGTCATTCCTTGCCGCGAGGTTCTCATCCGGAACGTTGTCCAACGGCGATTGGTCGTCCAGGTTGAGACACTCATCGAACGCATCCGCCAAATCGGCTTCGAGTTCCTTGAATGCCCTGTCCACCGTCTCGGCACGCTTGATCAGACTTCTGATTTTCATGACTGAACATCCCCTACTGTAACGCCATCTGGGGTCTTGATCCTCGCCTCCCGGATACGGGTTCATCCCCTTCCCCCTGATCGCGCGGTGGCGCATGAGGCGAGCCCACGCTAGGGACAGGCCTGGCCACTGTCCTCGTCTGTTTGAATGATGCAGACCTTGTAACTGCCAGTGTGGACAGCGCAGCTTCACTGCGGCGATAAAACCCATCATCATATCGGGAACCGCGTTGACGTAAACGTCAACCCGAAGCTATATGCGCCGGCGACCTTGATCGCGAAATGCGCAAGACGGCGACTTCGGGCCGGATCAAAGTGCCCCAGACCGAAGTGCAATGGGGTGCGACAAACGCAACGAGACGAGGAGAACGGCCATGGGCGTTCAGGAAATTGCCGACAAGATCAGCGCGCGCGTGGCGAGTGCCGGGTTCGATCGTTCCGTCAAATTCGATACCGGAGGCGACGGCGTCATCGTCATCGACGGCGCTGCTGTATCGACCACCGACGCGCCGGCCGACTGCACGATAAAGCTTTCGCTCGACGATCTGGAATCGCTGATATCAGGCGATCTCAACCCGACCATGGCGTTCATGTCCGGCAAGATAAAGGTCGAAGGCGACATGAGCGTCGCCATGGCGCTGAGCCAGTTGATCGGCTGACCCATTCCAATCCTGGATGGAAACAAGCCGCCGCCCGATGGCAGCGGCTTGTTTCCGATCCGTCAGGCAGCGAGCGACAGCCGCTGTGCCTTCAGCTTGCGCCCGGCCGCCTCCAGCGTGCCCTGCGCGCCGGCGAGCACGCCTTCCACCAGCTCCAGCGCCAGCAGGCGGTGCAGCTCATAAGGTCCCGGCATGGCCAGCGAGCCGGTTTTATCGGCCAAGAACCCGAAGCGCTGGTAATAGGGCGCATCGCCGACCAGCAGGATCGCCGCATGGCCGAGGCGCGCGGCTTCAGCGATTGCATGGCGCATCAGCGCCGAGCCGATGCCGGCATTCTTGATTGTGGGATCGACGGCGAGCGGGCCAAGCAGAAGGGCGGACCTACCGCCCTCGCCCAGCACGACATCCCAGAGCCGCACGGTGCCGGTGACAGCGCCCGACGCATCGCGTGCGACAAAGGCAAGGCCTTCCGAAGGCCGGCGGCCGCGCCGCAGCTTTTCCGACGATTTTCTCCGGCGCTTCGACCCCATGGCGCGATCGAGCAAGGCCTCGCGCGCCGGGACGTCGGCAGCGGTTTCGGCGGTGATGACGAAAGCGCCAGCAATCTCCCCCCTAGAGGGCGAGATGTCGCCGAAGCCGACAGAGGAGGGCGCCGCGCGTGAAGCGCCGGCGCCACGCAGTCCAAGAGAGGTCGCGACAGCTGAGGCGACCCCCTCTGGCCGCTTTGCGGCCATCTCCCCCTCAAGGGGGGAGATTTGCCGGCTCACAGCGCCATCAACGATGAAATCCACAATTTCCATTTCCGCGATCCTTCACGAGCGGATTGTTCCACAGGCGAACCGAAGCGGGCGATCTCGTCGCCCGCGCCGGATGATCTGACCGGCTCTTGCGAGCCGTCAGATCACGTAGGATCGGAGAGGCTCGAAGCCGTTGAAGGCGACCGAGGCGTAGGTCGTCGTGTAGGCGCCGGTGCCCTCGATCAGCACCTCGTCGCCGATGGTCAGCGACAGGGGCAGCGGATACGGCGTTTTCTCGTACATCACGTCGGCCGAATCGCAGGTCGGGCCGGCGAGCACGCACGGCGCGGTCTCGGTGCCGTCATGCGCGGTGACGATCAGGTAGCGGATCGCCTCGTCCATCGTCTCGGCGAGCCCGCCGAACTTGCCGATGTCGAGGAAGACCCAACGCACATTGTCGTTGTCGGCCTTCTTCGAGATCAGCACGACTTCCGACTTGATGACGCCGGCATTGCCGACCATGCCGCGGCCCGGTTCGATGATGGTCTCGGGAATCGCGTTGCCGAAATGCTTGCGCAGCGCCGAGAAGATCGCCTGGCCATAGGCCTGTGCCGCCGGCACGTCCCTGAGGTAACGGGTCGGGAAACCGCCGCCCATATTGACCATCTTGAGCACAATGCCTTCGTCAGCGAGCGTAGCGAACACCTTTTTGGCGTCGCCGAGCGCGCGGTCCCAGGCGGTCAGGTTGGTCTGCTGCGAGCCGACATGGAACGACACGCCATAGGCGTCCAGCCCGAGCGCCCTCGCATGGCGCAGCACGTCGACCGCCATCGCCGGCACGCAGCCGAACTTGCGCGACAGCGGCCATTCGGCGCCTTCGCCGTCGGTCAGCACGCGGCAGAACACACGGGCGCCGGGTGCAACGCGGGCGATCTTCTCGACCTCCTCGACGCAGTCCACCGCGAACAACCGGATGCCGAGTTGATAGGCGCGCTGGATGTCGCGCTCCTTCTTGATGGTGTTGCCGAAGGAGATGCGGTCCGCCGGCGCGCCGGCGTCCATCGCCATCTCGACTTCGGCAACGGAAGCGGTGTCGAAGGACGAGCCCATCGCAGCAAGCAGGCGCAGGATTTCCGGCGCCGGATTTGCTTTCACCGCATAGTAGATTTTCGAATCGGGAAGCGCCTTCTCGAAGGCGCGGAAATTGTCGCGCACGACATCGAGATCGACGACGAGGCAAGGGCCGTTCGGACGTCGGGTGGCGAGGAAGTCAAGGATGCGCTGGGTAGCCATCGGGGTCTCTCCATAGCGCCTTTCGGCGCGCACAAAGGCTGCGGGACACGGGTCATTGACCTCGCGAACACGCGGTGGACAAAGGCGGGACGTCAATCCATGGAACCAGCCGGTGGAGACCCCGGAACCATGAAGCGCCGTCTCGCGGCGGTGAACCTTGGCCTTGCCCGGCCTCGGTTCGCTTTGTCTGCCTTGGCTTGGATTGGGAGAACCCGTTCCGCACTGCCGGCAATGAAGGTGTGCCTCTTCAGTAACCCCGGTCTTTGGACGACCGGCAGAACACCAGAAAGGCCCGCACCGTCGTTGCTTCAAGGTGTCCTCGGTCTGGCGGTTGGCCGCTAAACCGACTGGAGGGGTTAGCTCCAGTTACCTTACCGAGATCCCTCACCATTTTGAGGATCGGCGGACACCCACAGGCACGTGCGACTTTGGGCAAGCGCGATATAAGGTCGATGGATTTCACAATCAATAAAAATCGTACGCCAGGTTGTAAAAATCCTGGCGTCGAACAATGTTGCAACAACTGTATCCGGATATCGAACGCATGGCAGGCACTCGCGGCCCTCTGAACGCTTTTCTCGACCTCGATGGTATACCTATATCCAATGCGCAGTCCGGCCCGCTTGCCGGCCTGCGGCTGGCCGTCAAGGATATTTACGACGTCGCCGGTTACCGCACCGGCTGCGGCAATCCGCAAAAATACCAGCAGGCTTCACCCGCCTCGGCGACGGCGCCGGCCGTCCAGGCGCTGCTTGATTCGGGCGCGTGCTTCGTCGGCAAGACGCAGACCGACGAACTGGCCTTCTCGCTGATGGGGCTGAACGCGCATTTCCCGTCGCCGGTCAATCCGGCAGCACCTGATCGCGTCACCGGCGGCTCGTCTTCCGGTTCCGCCGCCGCGGTCGCCGGCGGGCTGGCCGACATCGCCGCCGGATCCGATACCGGCGGCTCGATTCGCGCTCCGGCAAGCTTTTGTGGGCTGATCGGCCTGAGGACCACGCATGGCCGCATCTCGCTCGAAGGCGCCATGCCGCTGGCCCCTTCACTTGATACGTTCGGCTGGTTCGCCAGGAACATGGTCACCTACGAAAAGGTCGGCGCGGTGCTGCTCGGCGACGATCTGCACAACCAAGAATTGCAGCGCCCCCTCGCGCTGGATGCGCTGGACGGGCTCGTGCTCGGCCCGCAGGAAGCCGACGAGTATCGCGCCATGGTCCGCGCTGTCGCATCGGTGTTGGGCGCACCGCGCACCGTTGCCCCGCTGTCGCATTCCACCGACGATCTCTATTGGTGCTTCCGCAAACTGCAGGGGTACGAGGCCTGGCAAAATCATGGTGCCTGGATCGCCGGCAGCGATCGGATGCTCGGCCCCGGCGTCAAGGAGCGCTTCGAGCATGGCGCAACCATCGACGCGGCAACCGCACAATTTGAAACGGAACGTCGCGTTTCGTTTCGTCGCGAACTTGCCGACCTGCTTGGCGAAGACGGTGTTCTTGTGCTGCCGACCGCTCCGGGTGCCGCCCCGCTCAAGGCCGCCTCATTCGACGATTTGCAGACCTATCGGGAACGCGCGCTGAGACTGTTGTGTCTTTCCGGCCTGTCCGGCTTTCCGCAGATCACCCTGCCGCTGGGCCCGGTTGACGGCGCCCCGTTCGCCCTCTCGCTGCTCGGACCGAAAAACAGCGACCGGCAGCTGATGGCGCTTGCCGCGCGCATCCTTTCAGCCCACCAGAGGAGCGCATGACATGGATACGCTGACCCGCATGCGCGCCTTCATCGACGTTGTCGAGGCCGAAGGATTTTCGGCAGCGGCGCGCAAGATCGGCCGCTCCAAGGCGCTGCTGTCGAAATATGTGCGCGAGTTGGAGGACGAGCTCGGCGCGCTGCTGCTCAACCGCACCACCCGGCAGTTCTCGCTGACCGAGGCGGGCCACACCTATTACCGCCGCGCCTCGGAAATCGTCCGCGAGGTCGACAGCCTGGCCGATGCGGTGCGCGAATCCTCTGGCGACGTGCGCGGCAGGATCAAGCTGTCGGCGCCGCGCACCTTTGCCGACGCGCCGATCGGCCTATCGCTGATCGACTTCGCCAAGCAGCATCCCGACATCGTGCTCGACATTCATCTCGATGACCGCTTCGTCGATCTGGTCGAGGAAGGCTTCGATCTCGCCGTGCGCATTTCGCGGCTGGAAAGCTCCTCGCTGATCGCCAGGCGCCTGGCGCCGTTCTCGGTGCGGCTGTGCGCATCTCCCGAGCTGATCGCCAGGCACGGCATGCCGACGCGGCCGCAGGACCTTGGCCGCTTGCCCTGCATCATCGACACCAATGGCCGCTGGCTGACCAACTGGCCGTTCAAGGGCGACAGCGGCGACACGGTGACTGTTTCGGTCTCCGGTCCGATCGAGGTCAACAGTCCGATGGCGGCAAGAGCCGCCGCCGTGGCGGGATTGGGATTTTCAGTCCTGCCGGATTTCATCGCAGCGCCCGACATCGAAAGTGGCCGGCTGGTGACCGCGCTGGATGACCGCATCCTGCCGGGTGGCGGCATTTTCGCCGTCTATCCGCACCGCCGCTATTTGCCTGCGAAAGTTCGCGTCTTTGTCGATTTCCTGGTGCAGTGGTTCAAGACGATTGACAATGCATGAGCTTTTGGGCGCCCGGGGTCCCATTTTCGCCCGCTTTCTGGTAACTCTCGACAGTCACCGAAGTCGATGGAATCACCACCCAGAATGAACCTGAAGCGGCAAGCAATCATGATGGCTTCGGCCATGGCGGCGACTTTTGCCACGGTCGGGCCAGCCGACGTGCATCCCCACGTCTTCGCCGAGGCTCGCCTCGAAGTGATCCTCAGCCCGGATCACCAAAGCGTGAAGGCCTTGCGTCATGTCTGGCGCTTCGACGATTTGTTTTCGAGCACGGTGATGATGGAGTTCGACAAGAATTCCGACCTGAAGCTCGACGACAAGGAGCTGAAGGAAGTCGCCGACACCGTCCATGCTTCGCTGGCGGAGTTCAATTACTTCCAGCTCGTCACCGTCGACGGCAAGGATGAGGCGATGAGCCCGCCGCCGCAGCTGATGGCGAATTTCGACAACGACCAGCTCATTATCCTGTTCGAATCCGAACCCAAGGCGCCAACCAGGCTGGCCGGCAAGATCGATATCGGCGTCTATGACCCGACGTTCTACACGGCGATCGATTTCACCGAGGATGCCAATATGCAGGTCGCCGACTTGCCGTCGACATGCACGAGCAAGGTCGTTCGTCCGAACCCCGACGAGGCGATCGCCGCGAACCAGAAGAACCTGACGGACGCCTTCTTCAATGATCCGACAGGCACCGATATGAGCAAGATATTTGCGACCAAGCTTGAACTGAACTGTCAGCCAAAAGGATAATCCGGTGACGAAACCGTCCCTGCGTTTGGCTTTTGGCCTTTTGGCCGCCGCCCTTGTCATGACGCACGTCCTCGGCTCAGCCCACGCCCAGAGCTCGCTCGGCATCGGCACCAATGACGGGATGGCTCCCACCACCGGCCCGTTCGCCCAAATCCTGATGTGGATCAATCTGCGTCAGCAGGAATTCTACCGCGCGCTTGCCGGTGCGATGAAGGCGATGCGTGAGGACGGCAGCAAGCTGTGGCTGCTTATCGGCCTGTCCTTCGCCTACGGTATTTTCCATGCCGCCGGCCCCGGTCACGGTAAGGCGGTGATCTCGTCCTACATGGTCGCGAACGAAGTCGCGCTCAGGCGCGGCATCATGCTGTCCTTCGTCTCGGCCCTGTTGCAGGCGGTGACGGCGATCCTGGTGATGATGCTCGCCTATTTCGTCCTGCGCGGCACCACCATATCGATGACCGACGCGGCATGGTTCCTCGAAGTCACGAGTTTTGTCTTTGTCACCCTGTTCGGCGCCTGGCTTTTGTGGCGCAAGGCCGGCCCTGCCATCCTTCGTCTGTTCGGTGCGAACCCTGTCTATAGCCTTTCGGCGGCCCATGCCGGCCATTCGCAAACAGGCCATCCTGCACATGCGCATTCGGTGCATGCGCTTCACGCACATGGCCATGACGGCCACGATAACCATGATAGCCATGATAGCCATGATCATGGCGCACACGACCGTCGCCATGACCATGGCGGGCACCATCACCATGCGGCGGGCGATGTCTGCGAGACGTGCGGACATTCACACGCGCCCGACCCGGCGCTGCTTTCCGGCGACCGCTTCGACTGGCGCACTGCCTGGTCTGCGGTGGCCGCGGTCGGTATCCGGCCGTGCTCGGGCGCGCTGATCGTGCTGAGCTTTGCCATGCTCAACGGGCTGTGGTTCGGCGGCATCCTGTCGGTGCTGGCGATGGCACTCGGCACCGCGATCACCGTCTCGATCCTGGCGACGCTGGCGGTGACGGCCAAGAACTGGGCGGTGTATTTCGCTGGCGACGGCCGCATGGGCAACCGCATCCATTCAATCGTCGAGATCGGCGGCGCCGCCTTCGTCTTTTTGTTCGGGTTGCTGTTGTTGTCGGCGAGCCTGACGGCTGGTGGATAGCGCCTCGATCAGACGCGCGGCCTCAAGACTGACCCAGGAATTGTCGACCCTTGGCGCCGCCCCTCATCGCCCTGCCGGGCACTTCTCCCCGTATAGTGACGGGGAGAAGGGGCTGATCGCAACGCCGGCGCTACTTTTGCAGCGCTGGTGATTGGCAAAACCGTCGATGAGAGCGCCCCTCGCCCCGTTTACGGGGAGAGGATGCCGGCGGGCAGGTGAGGGGCAGCGCCGAGATCGGCACGTTGTGTGTTACCGCTGGCCCGAATATCGACACCTAACCCGCGATCTTCCCGTCCAACTCGTCCTCGATATGCGCGCGGATGATGTCGTCGAAGCTGGTTTCGGCGGCAAAGCCAAGCTCCCTCGACCGCCGCGCCTCGAACCGTGTCGGCCAGCCCTTGACGATCGCCCAGATCGTATCGTCGGGCTCCTCGCGGATCAGTTTCACCGCCTTGGCGCCGCCCATGCGTTCCAGGGCCTCGATCTGCTCGCCGACCGTGACGGCGACGCCGGGCATCGTCAAATTGCGGCGCGGCCCTACGGCGCTGCCGTCGATCCCTGCTGCGTGGATCAAAAAATTCACCGCCGAGCGCGGGCTGGCGTGGGTGTGCACGACAGAGCGCGGCACCGGCAATATCGCCTCATGGCCGCTCAACGGCTCGCGGATGATGCCGGAGAAGAAGCCTGACGCGGCCTTGTTGGGCTTGCCCGGCCTGACGCAGATGGTCGGCAGCCTGATGCCGATGCCGTCGAAGAAGCCGCGCCGCGTATAATCGGCGAGCAGCGCTTCTCCCATCAGCTTCTGCGTGCCGTAGGAGGTCAACGGCGTCGGGTGGAATTCGTCTGATATAATGTCCGGAAACGGTGCGCCGAACACGGCGATCGACGAGGTGAAGACGACGCGCGGCGCAAACCCCGCCAGCCTTATGGCATCGAACAGCGCCCTTGTGCCGTCGAGATTGACGCGATAGCCGAGATCGAAATTGGCTTCAGCCTCGCCCGACACGACGCCGGCGAGATGGAAGATCACGTCTGGGCGCGACGCGACCAGCCGTTCCATCGCGCTCGCCCCGGCGAGATCGCCTGTATGGATGGTGACGTCGACGCCATCCAGCGTCGGCGCCTGCGGCGGCACGATGTCGTGAAGGTCGAGCGCGGCGATCTTCCGGCCGCTGAGCGTTCCATCCTTCGCCAGCCGGGCGATGAGCTTGCGGCCGACCATGCCTGCCGCGCCGGTAATCAAAACACGCATATCAATGATCCTTTTTGCGCTGACTGCGGCCACGCAGCCAAAACACGACGAAAATGGCCACCATGAAGACAGCCGCAATAATGGCGGCAAGAATGGTCGAGACGCGGCCGACCGCCAGCATCACGGTTGGCAAATAGTAGGCGGCGATGCCGAACAGCAGCAGCACCCAGAGTGCGCCGATCGCCGCATTGCGCGTGTCGCGATCCATTACGCGGCCCGGACACGGCGGGGATTCGTCAACTTCGTTACCATGCCATGGAACTCCTGGGATCAGTGATAGTGGCGATGATGCGGAGCCGCATCATGCGCATGGTCGTGCTCGCCATCATGCTTATCATCGGCGCAATGGCCGAATTCCGGTTCTACGGTGGCGTGGGCAATGCCATGCGCGGCAAGCCGCTTCTTGATGGCGCTGACCGCTTTGTGGGCATCGACGCCATCGTTGAGGCAAGCATGCAAGGTCGCCATGTTGCTTGACCCGTCAAGCGACCAGACATGCATGTGATGCACCTCGCGCACGCCGTTCACCGTCCGCTCTATGTCCCTGGCGATCAGGTCGCGATCGAGGCTCGCCGGCACGCCTTCGAGCAGGACATGGGCTGCTTCGCGCATCAGCGACCAGGCGGTGGACAGGATCAGCAGCGAGACAAGGACGGACAGGATCGGATCGATTGGCGTCCAGCCCGTTGCCAGGATGATCAGCGCAGCTAAGATCGCCGCCGCCGAGCCAAGCAGATCGCCGAGCACGTGCAGGATGGCGCCGCGCATGTTCAGGCTGTCGCGGTCGCCGCCATGCAGCACGAAGAGGCAGCCGATATTGACCAGCAGGCCGGCGATCGCAACGACCAGCATCGGCCCGCCGAGCACGGGCGCAGGCGTCAGCAGGCGTTCCCAGGCCTCATAGATGATCCACAGCGCAATGGCGAAGATGGCGATGCCGTTGGTATAGGCGACCAGCGTCTTGACCCGGCCGAAACCGTAGGTGAGGCGAACCGTGGCCGGCCGGCCGGCCAGATGAAAAGCATACCAGGCAAGCCCGAGCGCGATACAGTCGGCGAGCATGTGGCCGGCATCCGCCAGCAGCGCCAGCGATCCCGTCAAGAGACCGCCAAGCGCTTCTACGATCATGAAGCCGGCGGTCAGGCAGGCGGCGATCAGCACGCGTTTCTTGTCGGTCGAGCCGTGCACATGACCGGCGCCGTGGCTGCGGTCATGCCCTTGCGAACCATGGTCGTGGGTATGCGCCACCTGCGAACTCCTGTCAGAACTGATCCATCCCGGCAGAATCCGGACGGAGGCTCTGTGTTCTTGTTTGACCATGATCTTTGCCCGAAAACCGGCTTCCACTTTTCGGGATCATGGTCCTTCTGGTTTGACCACGATCTTGCCCGAAAACTCGCCTTCACTTTTCGGGATCGTGGTCCTGGGTCATGGTCAGGCGCCGAACTCGGCGCGGAAATCCTCGAGCCGTCGCTTCTGCCGGCCGTCGCCGTCGAAATTGCCCGGATCGAGCCATGCCTCATAGGCTCTACGCAGTGCCGGCCACTCCTTGTCGATGATCGAGTACCACGCGGTATCGCGGTTTTCGCCCTTGACCACAAGATGCTGCCGGAAAATGCCCTCGAACTTGAAGCCGAAACGCTCCGCCGCGCGCTTCGACGGCTCGTTGCGGTTGTTGCATTTCCATTCGTAGCGGCGATAGCCAAGCTCGAAGATGTATTTCATGAACAGGAATTGCGCTTCCGTCGCCGCCGGCTTGCGCGAGATCAGCGGACCCCAATAGATGTTGCCGATCTCGATCACGCCATAGGCAGGGTCGATGCGCATCAGCGTCTGGCGTCCGGCGACCTTGCCGCTGGCCTTGTCGATGACGGTGAAGAACAGCGGGTCCTCGCTGGCTTCGGCCTTGTCCAGCCACGGCTGGAAGGCGCCGCGGGTCTGCGGCGGATAATCGGGCAGCCAAGCGAAGCGGCCGTCGACATCAGGCACCGACGACGCCTCGAACAGGCCGTCGCCATGGTTTTCGGAACTCAGCGGCTCAAGCCTGACAGTGCGCCCCTCCAGCACCTTGCGCTCCGGCCGCGGGCGCGGTTGCCAATTCTTGAGATTTTCCGACACCCAAAGCTCCAATCCGTTTGACTTTTGCGAAAGGACGCTCACAAAAAACGCTCGCTCGGTGAAAGAACCACAGGGACGGGAAAAATGCTCCACACGATTTCGGCCTTCGATCGTCTCGGCGAGGAAAACGCCTTTGCGGTGCTGGCTCGTGCCACCGCGCTCGCCCATCAGGGCCGCGATATCGTCAATCTCGGCATCGGCCAGCCGGACTTCAAGACGCCGCAGCACATCGTCGAGGCCGCGATCAAGGCGCTGCGTGACGGCCACCACGGCTATACGCCGGCCAACGGCCTGCTGGCGACACGCGAGGCGGTGGTGCGCCGCACGCTGACCACAACCGGCGTCGAGGTGTCGCCCGAGGCGGTGATGATCCTGCCCGGCGGCAAGCCGACCATGTTCGCCGCTATCCTGATGTTCGGCGAACCGGGCGCCGAGATCCTCTATCCCGATCCCGGCTTTCCCATCTATCGCTCGATGATCGAGTTCACCGGTGCTGCTCCGGTTCCGGTGCCGATGCGCGAGGAGAACGGCTTTGCCTTCTCGGCGCAGGAGACGCTGGCGCTGATCACGCCGAAGACCAGGTTGCTCATCCTCAACTCGCCGGCCAACCCGACCGGCGGGGTCACCCCGCGCGCCGAGATCGAGAAGCTGGTCAAGGGGCTGGAAGCGCACCCGGACGTCGCCATCCTCTCCGACGAGATCTACGACGTGATGACCTATGACGGCGAGACGCACTTCTCGCTGCTCAATTTCCCCGAAATCCGCGACCGACTGATCGTGCTCAACGGCTGGTCGAAGACCTGGGCGATGACCGGCTGGCGCATGGGCTGGTCGATCTGGCCGAACGGCGACAAGGGCGCCCACCTCTACGACAAGCTGCGCAAGCTGGCGGTCAATTGCTGGTCCTGCGTCAATGCGCCGAGCCAGTATGCCGGCATCGCGGCCATCGACGGTCCGCAGGACGACGTCGACAAGATGATGCGCGCCTTCGACCGCCGCAGGAAGGTCGTGGTCGAAGGGCTGAACGCTTTGCCGGGCGTATCCTGCATCACGCCGAAAGGCGCTTTCTATGCCTTCCCTAATGTCTCAAAAACTGGTTGGAAGGCCAAGAAACTCGCCTCGGCTTTGCTTGAGGATGCCGGCGTGGCGCTGATCGGCGGACCTGATTTCGGCGTTCTCGGTGAAGGCTATATCAGGCTGTCCTACGCCAATTCCGAAGAGAACATCCTGCGCGCGCTGGAACGAATCAAGGCGTTTCTGGGCAAGTGAGGGCGGTACGCGACCGACGAAAGGAGATGTCAGATGTTCTATGCCATCCTCGCCTATCACGTGGAAGAAGTGATCACGGCGCTGACGCCGGAGGAGGACGCGGCGCTGATGGCCGACCTGCTCCAGACCCACGAACGGCTTTACCGGGATGGCAGCCTCGGCCCGGCGGCGCGGCTCGGGGCGACCCAAGACGCGTGCACCTTACGCGGGTCGGGCGCCGGAATGGTCATTGACGGACCCTTCGCCGAGACCAAGGAGCAATTGTTGGGACTATACGTCGTCGACTGCGCCACACGCGACGCCGCGATCGCGATTGCGCGCGACTTTCGCCGTGTCAATCCGACCGCCGTCTACGAAATCCGCCCTATTTCGCTATATCTTCCAGGCGTGCCGCTTTCGGTGACGCAGTCCTAAAGCGCATCGCGTTTGAAGGATGCGACGCGCTTTAGTTCTTGTTTTATGCATGTCGTTATCGCAAAATCGCTGCGCACTTTTGCGCGACATGCATTAGCCAAAATTGAACGCCGTCCGGCCGGGTCCCCCGGCGTTCGCCGGCCTTTCATCGTGCCAGTGGCACGATGAATTCGCTTACGCGAACCGGCCGCTCACCCTCGCCCGACATACGGCATCTTCGTCGCCATCACGGTCATGAACAGCACATTGGCGTCGAGCGGCAGGCTGGCCATATGGACGACGGCATTGGCGACCTGCTGGACATCCATCACCGCTTCGGCGGCGATGGAGCCATTGGCTTGCGGTACTCCGACCGTCATCGCCTGCGCCATGTCGGTCAAGGCGTTGCCGATGTCGATCTGGCCGCAGGCGATGTCATAAGGCCGGCCGTCCAGCGCCAGCGTCTTGGTCAGCCCGGTAATGGCGTGCTTGGTCGCGGTATAGGGCACTGAGCCCGGACGCGGCGCGTAGGCAGACACCGAGCCGTTGTTGATGATGCGGCCGCCCATCGGCTGCTGCCTGCGCATGGCGCCGAAGGCGGCGCGGGCGCACAGGAACGAGCCGGTGAGATTGACCCCGACAATTTCGTTCCACACCTCGACGGGGATCTCGTCGATCAATGTCGACTTGTAGCCCGTGCCGGCATTGTTGAAGAGCAGGTCGACACGACCGAAAGCCGCCGCCACCGTCTCGAACAGATCGTCGACCTGGTCGGCCTTGCTGATGTCGCAGGCGACCGCCAGCGCCTTGGCTTGTGTCGATCCGGCATCAGCGATTGCCTTGTTCAGCACCGGCTTGCGGCGTCCGCAGAACACCGTATTCCAGCCGGCCCTGAGCAGCGCCGTGGCGACGGCTTTGCCGATGCCCGTGCCGGCGCCAGTGACGATGGCTGTTTTGTAGTCTGTCATAACTGTCCTCCAATAGCGCCGCATGCCCGCAAGGACGCTATAGCACCATGATTTTGAGCAATTTTGAATTTGCGCATGATCGCTTCCAAAAATCGATTCCGATTTCGGCTCATGCGCTAACCGGCTGCGACAAAAAGGGCGGCCATTGGCGGCCGCCCTGATCTGAACCGGCTGGGAGGAGGAAAGCCGATCCGACTGCTTAAAATCATGCGCTTCCTGGGTAAACGAGACATTAACGCGAAAGGACGCCGGATTCCCGCTCTCCGCGGCCCTGAAGTCTACCAGCGCGAATTGGCGGTTGCCTTGCCCGATCCCGGCACCTCTGGCGCCGGCACTTTTGCCGCCGACACCGTCGCCTCGACATGGTCGAGCAGTGCATCGGGCAAGCTGAGGCGGCCGGCGAGCAGATCGAGATAGCCGCGTTCGGCACGTGTATTCGGATCGATGGCGAGGCGCGAGGCGGTGTAGAGCTCGAGCTTCTGGGCGTCGGTTTGGGCGCCGGCGACCAGCGTATCCAGGTCGAGCGGCCTTTCCAGTTCCGACAACAGGAATTTCTCCGCGTCGGAGTCGATGCCCGCGAGACTGAGCTTGCCGGCGATCTTTTGCCGTTCGTCGTCATCGATATGGCCGTCGGCCTTCGCCGCCGAAATCATCGCGCGCACCAGCGTCAGCGTGAATTCGTCCTCGCCTTGCGGCGCTTGCGAGGGATGAAAGCTGGTGTCGGCGGGCGGCGGCAGCAATTCCGGTTCACCGGCAACTTGCGTTTCAGCCGGCGCCTTGCCGTTCTTGTAGTTCTGGTAGGCCTTGTAGGCGAGGCCGCCGACGACGGCCAGGCCGCCGAGCTTCACCGCCGTGCCGGCGACCTGACGGCCGGCGCCGGTTCCGAGCAGCACCGCGGCCAGCGCGCCGGCGGCCAGCGGATTGTCCTTGGCCATTTGCACCGCCTGGCCCCCTTTGTCGCGCACGGTCGATCCGGTTCCAGGAATTTGCGAGCCGAGCAGATCGTTGAGGAGCTTCTTGGGATCGAACATCAGTGCCTCCAGAATTGGCCGGCCGAAAGCGCCGGGCAGGTTTTCGGACGTTGAACAGGTAGGCCCCGCATATGGACATTACAATGACGGATGGGCGCTTTGCCGGCGACGGCACAAACGAGATGATGTCAGGATCTGCCTTGTCCAATGCGTTGGCCGAAAATCGGAATCGATTTTCGGAAAGCACGATTTATGGATTCAAAGTGTTAGAGCGCATTTTGTGCGTCCAAGCCGACGCACGTCGCTTTAACGTCCAATGTGCGGAGCCCTGCCTTGCGCTTCTGCAAGCTCGACTTGGCGTTGACGCTCGGCGTAGCGGGCGCGATCCTCGTCGGAACGGGCATCGTAGCAATGCGGGCATGAGATGCCGGCGGCGTATGTCGACGACAGCAGGTCCTGCCCGGTCAGCGGATGCCGGCAGGCGCGGCAAAGTTCGGCCTCACCCTCGACCAAGCCGTGCGACACCGAGACGCGTTCGTCGAAGACGAAGCACTCGCCCTGCCAGAGGCTTTGCTCGGCGGGCACCTCTTCGAGATATTTCAGGATACCGCCTTTGAGATGGAACACATCCTCGAAGCCGAGCGACTTCACATAGGCCGTTGCCTTCTCGCAGCGTATGCCGCCGGTGCAGAAAATGGCCACCTTGCGGCCGACGAGTTCGGCCCGATGCTGCTCGACCCAGGCCGGGAATTCGCGAAAGCTCGTTGTCTCGGGGTCGACCGCTCCCTTGAACGTGCCGATCGATACCTCGTAGGCGTTGCGCGTGTCGATGACGATCGTGTCCACATCCGATATCAGCGCGTTCCAGTCGGCCGGGGCGACGTAGGTGCCGGCGCTTGCCGCCGGATCGAGATCCCCAACACCCATGGTGACGATCTCGCGCTTCAGCCGCACCTTCATGCGGTGAAACGGCATCTGCGCGGCGCTGCTGTACTTGACCTCGAGACCGGCTAGACCTTCGATGGATTCGAGATGATCGATGAGCGCGGCAATGTCAGCTTCGCTGCCGGCGACCGTGCCGTTGATGCCCTCATGCGCCAGCAGCAGCGTGCCCTTGATACCGCGTCCGCAGCAAAAGGCGGCGAGCGGCGCGCGCAACGCCTCAAAGTCGTCGAGCCGGGCAAACCTGTAGAGCGCGGCAACGCGCAGGGGTTGATTGGGCAGTGTCATCGCCGAAGCCACTAAACGCTCATGAAAGCCGATTCAAGGCCGGCGCGCGGAGCAGCCTCTCCTTGGTGGCCTTGACGGCCGGTCTGACGGACTTGCCGGCAGCGCGTGACATCGCGACACGCTTCGCTTCGTGGACAGAAAACCGGCCTTCTGCTAACCGATTGTACGGATCAATACCGGAGAGACGACAAATGCCCAGCAAGACCGAAAAGCTCCTGTCGCTCCTCAACGGCCAACCGGTTATCCCGGTGCTGAAGATCGCCAATCTCGCCGATGCCGTGCCGCTGGCGCGCGCGCGGGCGCGCGGCGGCCTGCCGGCGATCGAGATCACGCTGCGGACCGCTGATGCGCTCAAGGCGATCCGGCTCGTGGCAAGCGAGGTCGAGGACGCCATCGTCGGCGCCGGCACCATTCTGGACGCCCGCCAGTTCGACGAGGCCGCGGCAGCCGGATCGAAGTTCATCGTCAGCCCCGGCATCACCCGCGAGCTTCTGGCGGCGGCGAAGGACAGCGACGTTCCGTTGCTGCCCGGCGCCATCACGCCCGGTGAGATCATGGCCGCCCGCGAGGCAGGCCTGCGCTTCCTGAAATTCTTCCCGGCAGAACAGTCGGGCGGCATCGCCTCGCTCAAGGCATTCGCCTCGCCGCTCGCCGATGTCCAATTCTGCCCGACCGGCGGCATCACCGACAAGAACGCCAGCGACTATCTGAGCCTGCCCAACGTCATCTGCGTCGGCGGCTCCTGGGTGGCGCCGGACGATTTGGTCAAGGCCGGCAAATGGGACGAAATCGAAGCCCTGGCGCACGCCGCGAGCAAGCTCGGGCGATAGAGACACTCTCACCACAAGCGGACCGCCGCATGCCGCGCAAAAGCATGCCTCGGGCCTGACCCGAGGGCATGCAGCGGTTTTGCGATAACGACATGCATAAAAAAGCCGCGCAGGTTACCGGCGCGGCTTTTTTGTTGGTTGGTCGATCCGCTACTCGGTCCTGAAGCGGGCGACCGACAGGAACTTGACGGCATTGCCAGTGAACCGGTTGGCGTCGGCCAACTGATCGTCCGCCTGGAAGCCCACGGTATAGACTTCGGTTGGGGGCGTGTGCACGATATTGTAGGCGTAGCGCTGCGCCGTCGTCGCGCTGGAGACGGTGGCGACATTCTCGCCGCTGTTCAACGCCCAGCGCGCCGCCGTCGGCTCGGCGGCGACTACCACGGACTTGGGACCAGGCTTCAGGTCACGGGCGGTTGCCCTGGCTGCCTTGCGGGTGGTCTTCACACCCGTGCCGATCGCCGCGGCCGGATCGGAGCCAGCCGGGCGGGCAAAGACAGCCTCACGCGGCGATGCGGCATTGCCCTCCACCAACTCACCGAGGACCGCGCTTGGCTGGGAGAGCGAAGCGACCTGGTATTCGTCGGTTGCGCTGACCCGTTCGAGGACGGCTTTGACCGCGTCAGACTGGACTGCCGCAGACTGGACCTGGTCAGGCTGGGCCAATTCGGGCTGGGCCAGATCGGGCCGAGCCGACGGCAGCACCGAGAACACATCGGTAGCGGTCTTGCCGTGCCCGGCGGTATCCGCCAGCGCCAGAAGCACAGCCTTGTCCTGCGGCGCAAGGTCGGCCGCTGCAAGGTCGGCCGGCAACGAGTGATTGGGGCGCCAGGTCGGCAACGGAATGTTGTTGGCGGCAACCTGCGCCGCATCGGCGACAACGGACGGTTCGGCCATGCCGAAGGGAGCGTTCGCCGGCGCTTGCGCGGTCGTCACCGCCTGTTCGGTGGTGGCGGTGGCATCCGCCACGCCGAACGGAACGTTTTCGGGCGGCTGAGCGACATCGGCCTTCGGACGCGGGGCGAAATCGGGCAGCGGCACGCTGCGCGCCGGCAGCGCCGCGATGATCGTTTCCGGCGTGTCCTCCTCCGGTTCCGGAGCAGGCGCATCGGCGATTTGCGGAATCTCGGCGCGTTTCGCATCCTCAGGCGACACGATGGCAATGCCCGGAAGCTTGCTGTTCCTGGCGGACGGCGCCGGCTTGGCGTTCGCCAGCTTCACGCTCGCCGCCTTCACATTGGTTGACTTCGGCGTTGGCGCGGCCACCACATCGGCGCTGTCATCGGCCTCGTCTTCACCGCCGCCGAAGAAAGCCGCCAGCAGACCGCCGGATCTTTTGACACCGCCACCTGCGCTGGCCATTTCGATGGCGGGAGCGCCGGCGCCCTTGCGCGCCTTGTACGAGGCGAGCGCCTGTGAATAGCCGGGCAGCGGCTTGCCGTCGCTCGGCACATGCAGTGTCTTGCCGTTGGGGAACACGCGCGCCAGTTCTTGGCGGCTGATACCAGGCCAGTGCCGCACATTGCCGACATCCATGTGGACAAAGGGCGAGCCGGACCTCGGATAATAACCGACGCCGCCACCCTGCATCCGCAGACCGATGTCGCGCAGTTTCTTCAGCGGCACGCCGGGAATGTAGAAGTCCATGGCCTTGCCGAGCGTATGCTGGCTTTTCTTGGCAACGCCCCTGCTGCGGCTGCGCAGCATCGAGTTCGTCGACGACGAGCGATAACCGCACACGACCTGGATATAGTCGCGGGCGCCGCTCTGCCGGTAAGCCTCCCAGACCAGGTCGAGCAGGCGCGGATCCATCTTGGTCGGCTCGTTGCGGCGCCAGTCGCGCAGGATGACGTTGATCTTTTTCAGACCCGCCTGATCGTAGCGGCCGCCGCGCTTGAAGACGATCTCCGCCTTCTCTTTGGTGTGCAGGTTGTAGAGTTTCAGCGAACGTGTCTGGGCGCTGGCGCCGGTCGCAGCCGCTGTAAGGAAGCCAAAGGCGAGAATCACCGCTGCCAGCCATCTCGGCCAGGCGCTCATGTGATAGTGCCGCCCGTTTGTGTGTCGTTCGACTTTGTTCAAATCAAAAGGCCTTGCAGGCTGCCGTTTGTCCCCGGATTTGACCAACGGATGCGGTGGTGTTCACATCCGAATATCGATCCTAATGGTTAATCATCGCTTATTGAAGCCGAAATGCGGTAACACCGTGGCGATATCCCGTCAAAAATATTGCACGGGGTTTCTTGGTAAACTGCTGGTTTAGATCATGTTTCTGGCTTTGCCTGAACACGATCTGTTACCAGACGCCTCAATGCGTGAATACTGCCGGCAAGCGCGTCGCCCGACCGCGTCACGCCCGATTCGCGACTATCGATTGTCCTGATGCCAGGTTGGCAAGCTGGTCCGGGCTTGCCTGTCAGGAAGCAAGCCGGTCGATACGGCCCGTTTCCGGATCGATGCCATATTCCTTGAGCTTCCTGTAGAGCGTCGAGCGGCCGATGCCGAGGCGGCGGGCAACTTCGCTCATCTGGCCGCTATAATGGTCGATGGCGAGCTTGATCATTTCGAGTTCGACATCGGCCAGCGCCCGCACATTGCCGCGTTCGTCCAGCGCCCGCAGCGTGCCGAAGCGAGGCTGCGGCCTGGCCGGCGGATCGAGCTCGGCTACAGCGATGCCGTTATCCTCGCCAAGCGGCTCGGTGACCAAAGGCAACGCGGGCAACGCGCCATGCGCATCGAGGTTGACGGTGCCCTCGACCTGCGCCCGAATCTGCGGAAACTCCTCTTCCGTCAGCAGATCGCCTTCACAAAGCACCGAGGCCCGGAAGACGGCGTTTTCCAGCTGGCGGATATTTCCCGGCCAGTCGTAGGCCTGGAGCATGGCGAGCGCCGCGGCCGAAATGCCGTGCAGGCGATGACGTGGACCAGTGGGCGCAACCTTCTCCAGAAAATGCTCGACCAAATACGGAATGTCGTCGCGACGGTCGCGCAGCGGCGGCACGAAGATCGGATAGACGTTCAGGCGGTAGAACAGATCCTCGCGGAACTTACCGTCCTTGACCTGCTGCAGAAGATTGCGGTGTGTCGCCGAGATCAGCCTGATATCGACCCTGACGGTCGAACGCCCGCCGACCGGATCGACCTCACCGTCCTGCACGGCGCGCAGCAGCTTGACCTGCACGTCGAGCGGCAGGTCGCCGATCTCGTCGAGGAAGAGCGTGCCCGAATGCGCCTCGACGAACTTGCCGGTGTGTTTTTCGGTGGCGCCGGTGAACGAGCCCTTCTCGTGGCCGAACAGGATCGATTCGACCAGATTGTCGGGGATGGCGCCGCAATTGACGGTGACGAACGGTTTTGAGCGGCGATCGCCGCTGCCCTGGATGGCGCGCGCCACCAACTCCTTGCCGACACCGGATTCGCCCTCGATAAGGATCGGGATGTTGGACGCGGCCGCCTTCTGGCCGAGACGGATCACCCGGTCCATCGCCGGGCTGTGCGTGATCATGTCCTTGAAGGTCAGATGGCCGCCGCGCCGCCGCGACGTGCGCTTCACTTCCCCCTCGACCGCCTCGACTTTGAGCGCGTTGCCGATCGATGCCTGCAGCCTGTCGGGAGATGCCGGCTTGACGACGAAATCGAAAGCACCGTGACGCATGGCCGAAACGACGGTTTCGATGCCACCCTGGGCGGTTTGCACGATGACCGGAACCTGGATGCCGCGCTCACGCATCGCCTTCAGCACGCCGATGCCGTCGAGGCCCGGCATGACGAGGTCGAGGATGACCACCGACACGTCGCGCGCCTTGGGCCCGTCGAGCGCGTCGAGACCGGCCTCGCCGCCATCCGTGATGATCGCGCTGTGGCCGAATTTCGTCACCGCCGCCTCGAGCAGCCTGCGCTGCACGGGATCGTCATCGACTATGAGTATGGAACCTGTCATGACTGGTTCAACGATGCTCGCCCAATATGCCCACCCCACTGTGCCCACCCAATGGGGAACCCTATGGATCATCCTGGCACAGGGTTCTAAATAAGATTTCAAAAAACCCGGTGAACGAATTGCTTAGGATTTGACCGGCTTTCTCATCCCCTTGATTCGTTGGCCCTTTGACAAACTGGAAAGTGTCGGCAATGCGCATGATTTTTGCTCGGCAGCTTGCGGCGGCGGCGTCCGGTCAGGGCGCGGCGGAGCTTGGTGATCTGCCGGAATGGGATCTCGCCGATCTCTATTCCGGCATGGACGCCCCCGAGCTGAAACGCGACATCGCCAAGGCGCTCGCCGATGCCATCAGCTTCGAGAGCCGCTGGAAAGGCACGCTCGCCGCCGAGGCGGAGCGTGCCGACAGCGGCAGGCTGGGCGAGGCGCTTGCCGCCTATGAGGCGCTGGAGGAACTGATTGGCCGGATCGTCTCCTATGCCGGACTGATCTACGCCGGCAACACCGCGGATCCGCAGCGCGCCAAGCTCTATGGCGACATTCAGGAGAAGATGACCGACGCCAGCGCGCATCTTCTGTTTTTCGCGCTCGAACTGAATCTTGTCGACGATGCCGCGATCGAAACCGCGCTTGCTGCCGATCCCGCCTTCGCTCACTACCGGCCGTGGGTGCTTGATCTGCGCATGGACAAACCCTACCAGCTCGAAGACCGGGTCGAGCAGCTTCTCCACGAGAAGTCGATTACCGGACGCGGCGCTTGGAACCGCTTGTTCGACGAGACGATGACCGACCTGCGCTTCGACATCGATGGCGAAGAGCTGACCCTGGAGCCGGCGCTGAACCGCCTCCAGCACGCCGATGGCGAGGTGCGCCGCCGGGCTTCTGAAGCGCTGGCCGCAACCTTCCGCAAGAATCTGCGCACGTTCACGCTGATCACCAACACGCTGGCCAAGGACAAGGAGATTTCCGACCGCTGGCGCGGCTTCGCCGACATTGCCGATTCGCGTCATCTCGCCAACCGCGTCGAGCGCAGCGTGGTGGATGCCCTGGCCTCAGCCGTTCATGACGCTTACCCGCGCCTGTCACACCGCTACTACGCGATGAAGGCGCGCTGGCTCGGCATGGAAGTGATGAACCACTGGGACCGCAACGCGCCGTTGCCGGAAACCCCGCAAGCGATCATCGGCTGGGACGAGGCCAAGAACACGGTGCTTTCCGCCTATCAGCGCTTTTCACCTGACATGGCGGAGATTGCCCGGGTTTTCTTCGACCGCAACTGGATCGACGCGCCGGTAAGGCCTGGCAAGTCGCCTGGCGCCTTCGCGCATCCGACCGTGCCGTCGGCGCATCCCTATGTCCTGCTCAACTACATGGGCAAGCCGCGCGACGTGATGACGCTGGCGCATGAGCTTGGCCACGGCGTGCATCAGGTGCTCGCCGCAAGCCAAGGGGCGCTGATGGCCTCGACGCCGCTGACACTGGCCGAGACGGCGTCCGTCTTCGGCGAGATGCTGACGTTCCGCTCGCTGCTGGACCAGACCACCGACAAGCGCGAGCGCAAGGCCATGCTTGCCCAGAAGGTCGAGGACATGATCAACACGGTCGTGCGCCAGATCGCTTTCTACGAGTTCGAGCGCAAGGTGCATGCCGAGCGCAAAAACGGCGAGTTGACATCGGACAGACTCGGCCAGTTCTGGCTGGAGGTGCAGGCGGAAAGCCTCGGGCCGGCGATCAAGCTGCGCGAAGGTTACGAGGTCTTCTGGAGCTATATTCCACACTTCATCCATTCGCCTTTCTACGTCTACGCCTATGCGTTCGGCGACTGCCTGGTGAATTCGCTCTATGCGGTCTATCAGAATGCAGAGCGTGGCTTTCAGGACAAATATTTTGCCATGCTGCGCGCCGGCGGCACCAAGCATCATTCCGAGCTCCTGGCTCCCTTCGGTCTTGATGCCACCGATCCTGCTTTCTGGCAGATCGGCCTTGGCGTGATCGGCGGGCTGATCGACGAGCTCGAAGCTTTGGACAATTGACGCACAGCGCTGAACATCCAGGTTCGACAGAACAGATTAGCCGCAATGCATATTGAAGGCCATTCTATTCTTTCCCTAAATATCTGTTCTTAAATAACTCTCCATGGAATTTTTCCGTTAGCTTTCCGGAAGCTGTATGATAGCGTCCCGCCTCAAGCTCAGTCGGGCGCGGCCAAATCTTCGGCCGGTCACGGCGCTTCGACGATTGCGACAGCGCCGTTGGCCATGGCAGGAAAGCCGGTCGCCGACAGCGCGATTTAAGCCGGCTGTTCCACGAGCAGCGGAGCCACCATTGAATGGTCCTTGTGCCAAGGTCCCAGGCCACGGCAGATGGATCGGACTGGAGAGAGACAATGGGCACTTTTTTCTACATGCTCCTGGCGTTCCTGGTAGGTGTGTTGGCTGGCTGGTTCATCTGGGGACGCCCGCGTGGCGATCTCGACAGCCTGCGCGGTGACATGGACCGCACCCGCAGCGAGCGCGACAGGCTGCGCGCCGACGCCGACCGCCTGACCCGTGAGCTGGAAGTATGCCGCGGCGCCCGCGCCGACCTGGAGCGCCAGTTGGGCGAGGCGCAAGGCACCAAGGCCGGTGCGACAAAGGCAGCAATCCCGGCACCGCCGGCATTGATGGCGACATCCGCGCCGGCCAACACGACGCCCGCTAAGACGACGCCGGCCAAGACCGGGCCGGCAAAGACCACGTCCAAGAAACCGGCGGCCGGGAAGGCGGCAGCCGCGCCGAAGGCCAGTGCATCGAAAGCTAGTCCGTCGCAGGCAAGTGCGCCAAAACCTCCCGCATCGAAAACCAGTGCTGCACCAAAGAGCGCTGCGCCAGCGGCAAAGAAAGCCGCGACAACAAAGGCGGCGGTGGGCAAAGCCAGCAATCTGCGCCGCCTGATCGGCATCGGTCCGGCCAACGAGCGATTGCTCCACGGGCTCGGAGTGACGACCTATGCGCAAATCGCCGCCTGGACGGCCGCCGACGTCAAGCGGATCGAGGAGACGTTGAACTTCGACGGCCGCATCGAGCGTGAGCGCTGGATCGAGCAGGCGAAACTGCTTGCCGCCGGCGATGAGGAGGAATTCGCGCGCCGCTTCCCGACCTCGGGGACCGGGAGCAACAGCTGAATTGCCTGCCGGCATCGAGCACACAAGGACCGGCGACGCCCGAGGTGCCGCCGGTTTGCTTTTGCACTAGCTGCGTTTGCGTCTTGAGACGCCGGTCTCTCGATTGCGCGCGATCGAGCCGCCATATAGAGCGATAGCTGGCGTCATCGATCGCAGCATCCGAGTCCCATGCCCCTGCCCTCTGCAATTTTTCGAAATGACGAGCGCGCACATCAGCTCGTCTTCGACGGGCCGGCCGACATCATCGTGGCGCATGAGGCAGAGGATTTCCTGCCGGCGCTGGACATTGCGCAGGCCGCGCATGACGCCGGCAAATGGCTGGCCGGCTATTTCTCCTACGAGGCCGGCTACCTGCTCGAGCCGAAGCTCGTTCCGCTGCTGCCGGGCGGACGCCGCGCCCCGCTTGTCTGCCTGGGGATCTTCGACGCGCCAGTCGAACAGCCGGTCGTGCCCGGCCACGCGCCGTCGACCAACGGCCCGATCTTCAACGCCAGGGCCGCCTGGACTTCGGAAGACTACGCAAAACGCTTTGCGCGGCTCCACAATCACATTCGCAAGGGTGATTGCTATCAGGGCAATCTGACCTTTCCGGTTCATGCGCAATGGTCGGGCGATCCGCTGGCCGCCTTCGACGCGCTGACGGAGCGCCAGCCGGTGAAATACGGCGCGCTGATCGCGCTCGGCGATCCGCTCGTCTTGTCGCGTTCGCCGGAACTGTTCTTCGAGATCGACGCCGCAGGCATGATCGAGACGCATCCGATGAAGGGCACCGCCCCGCGCGGCGCGACCAAGGCGGAGGACAAGCGGCTGAAGACGTTCTTGCTCAATGACGAGAAGAACCAGGCTGAGAACCGGATGATCGTCGATCTCCTGCGCAACGACATTTCGCTGATCAGCGAAGTCGGCACGCTGGAGGTGCCGGAGCTTTTCCGCATCGAGAGCTACCCGACCGTCCACCAGATGGTGAGCCGCGTGCGGGCCAAGCTGTTGCCCGACCTCAGCATCCGCCGGATATTCGCTGCGCTGTTTCCATGCGGATCGATCACCGGCGCCCCGAAAATCCGCGCCATGGAAATCCTGCACGATCTGGAAGCCACGCCGCGCGACGTCTATTGCGGCGCGATCGGCTGGATCGCGCCCGGCGGCACGATGCGTTTTTCGGTGGCGATCCGCACCATATCGCTCTTTTCCGGCGGCGAGGCCGTCTACAATGTCGGCGGCGGCGTCGTCTTCGATTCGACGGCCGAGGAGGAGTATCAGGAGTGCCTGCTGAAAGCGCGCTACGCGACGGGAACACCGCCGATTTCGAGCTGATCGAAACCATGCGCTGGCAGCCGGGCCAGGGCTTCCTCCGTTTCGACCGCCATTTGGCACGCCTTTATGGCTCGGCGGCCGAACTGGGTTTTGCCTGCGATCCGCAGAAGGTCGGCGAGATGCTCAGGAACGCCGTCGACAGGCCTGACATAGCCTTGCGCACACGCCTGGTCCTGTCGCGCAGCGGCAAGGCGACGGTCTCGGCGCTGCCTTATGAGCCGCACGCAGCCGACAAGGTCTGGAGGCTGCAACTGGCGCGGGTGCGGCTTGATTCAAGCGACCCGCTGCTGCGCCACAAGACGAGCCGCCGGGACACCTATCAGCGGGCGCGCGCCGAATATCTGATCAGCCGGGCCGACGAGGTTCTCTTGGCCAACGAGCGTGGCGAACTCTGTGAGGGCACGATCACCAATCTGTTTGCCGATTTCGGCGACGGCGCGCTGGCGACACCGCGGCTCGATTGCGGCTTGCTGCCTGGCGTGTTGCGCGGCGAATTGCTGGACGAAGGCCGCGCCCGCGAAGCAATCTACAGCCTGGATGATCTGAAGTCGGCCAAAGCGCTGTTCGTCGGCAATTCACTGCGCGGACTGATCCCGGCACGGCTTGGCTGAAATGCAATCGGTGCCGGACGATGCGCCCATTGCTGTGTCTCGAGCATGGTTCCCTTGCGAGTTGGAGAAGATGCGTCCGGCCCGAGAAGGAATGGGCCGGACGCGCGGCAGCCGCGCTTGGGAGGAGCGACTATTCGCCTTCGTGGGTCTGACCGGAGCCGCCGACGGAAACGATGTTGAAGGGCTTGCCTTCGACGGCAATGTCGCCGGTTTTCTCGAACGACGTCGCGTCAACGAGATGCAGCACGCCTTGCAGGGGATCGGTGACCACGATCTTGTCGCCGGCGACCGCGACACGCGGCCTCGGATCGCTCCAGTGACCGTCCATCGGATAAGGGGGCGGTCAGCTTGAGCGAGTTTGCGATCTCCCCCTTCACCACGTCGAGCTGGTGAAGCTGGCCGTCCTCGGTGAAGACGTAGGCGAACTTGGCACGAACGGGGTCGACCGCGAAATGCACGCGGCGCGTCGGAAGGTCGATCAGCCGGAATGCGTCGCTCTCGATCGTCGGATCGATCAGCACCACCTTGTCGGCGCCGTAGTTGCCGAGGAAATATTGCAGGCCTCTGCCGCCGATCAGCGTCGTCGTTTTGCCATCCGGCAGGCTGTCGGCATAGGGCAGATGACGGATCGCCCGACTGCCGTCGCCATGGCTGACGACAAGCAGGCCGGTCGCGCAGGCGAAAGCCAGGATATTGCCGGAAGACGCCTCGCCGTGGAGGTCTGGGCAGGCGTGGATGCCGCCGATCGGCGCGCCGGCCTTATCAGCGACCCTGATGCCGACCGGGAGTTCGTCCGGCTTTTCCCTGTTCGGCTCCGACAGGAGGACATGGGGAGCCATAGGCGACTGCGACGCCGTGCTGCGGCGCGTCGGTCTTCACTGCGCTGAAATCCGGCTTGCCGTCCAGGACCGACTTCTCGGAGATGATGCGCACGACACCCTCGCCGTCGAAAAAAACGGCGAAGTCTCCGTCATGCTCGACGAAATGCGACGGCTTCTTGCCTGTGATCTCGACGCCGGCAAGTTTTGGCGCTTCGAGTCGATGTCGCCGTGCTCGCCGTGGTCCTCGAAGGAAATGCCGCTCGCGATCCCGGCAACGACGCCGGCCGAGCCCTGCACGGCAAACACGGTCCTGCCGCTTTCGCTGCGATGGAGCGACGCCGGCCCTTTGATCTCAAGCGTGTCGAGCTTTTCGCCATCGATCGCATCGACTACGGTCACCTTCGGGTCCGCGTGATCCGAGATGAAGAGGCGCCATGCGGTCACCTCCTCGGCATGGGCAGCACTTGTTGATAGGGACACAAGCAGCGCGATGGCCGTGGCTGACGCCCAATTTGTCCTCACGGTATTCTTCTTGAATGTTATTACATAACTCTTGGTGATCGACGAAGAGGCGGATTGCTCCGCCTTTCCATCACAGGGCTGGCGGTCAGCTTCCGAGGATCGCGCCTTTGATCGTCGTGATGTTGTGCCGCATCATCTCGAGATAGGTCGCAGCCGGACCGTTCTTATCCGACAGGGCGTCGGAGTAGAGTTCACCGCCGACTTTCAGGCCCGTCTCGCTGGCGATCTGCTCGATCAGGCGCGGATTGGTGACGTTCTCCACGAAGATTGCCGAAGCCTTGTCTTGCCTGATCTGTTTGATCAGGGCCGCGACGTCGGAGGCTGACGCCTCGGATTCGGTGGAGACGCCCTCCGGTGCCAGGAATTTTATGCCGTATTCGTGTTCGAAATAGCCATAGGCGTCGTGGGAGGTGATGATCGTGCGCTTGTCCTCGGGGATCTCAGCTACGGCAGCTTTGATCTCCGCTTCCAGTGCCTCGAGCTGCTGGCCGTATGATTCGGCATTGGCCCGATAAGTGTCACAGCCGGCTGCATCGGCGGCACAGAAGGCGTCGGCGATGTTCTTCACATAGAGTTCGGCATTGTGCACCGACTGCCATGCATGGGGATCGGACTCGCCGTGATGATGGTGCCCTTCCTCATGGCCCTCTTCCGCCGCGGCGTGTTTTTCCCCGCCCTCGGCCGCTTGATCCTGATCGTGGTGACCTTCTTCCTCGGTCTTGCGCAACACCTCGCCACCTTTGGTCAATTCCACGATCGGCGCCTTGGTGGCGCTCGCCTCGACGAGACGCTGGAGGAAGCCCTCGAACTGGAGGCCGTTGACCAGCACCACGTCGGCCGAACCGACGGTTGCCGCGTCGGCCGGCTTTGGTTCGTAGACATGGGCGTCACCATTTGGGCCGACCAGCGTGACGATGTCGACACGATCGCCGCCGACATTCTTGGCTAAATCGGCGATGATCGAGAAACTGGCGACAACCCTGAGGTTCTCGGCAGCGGCCACCGACGGAGCGATTGGCATCGATGTTATAGCGCCTATCACGGCGGCGAGTTTTAGCGTCCTGGACATTCGATCGACTCCTTTGTTCAAGCGGTTCGGGGGGAGATGCGCCGGACGCGTCGCGAGCAGCCGCGCGTCCCGGCAGAGATTAGAAGGCAATGTGGATCGTGCCCGCCGACAAATGATCGCCGGGCCGTACGATCCCATCGAGGCGCGCTGTTGCGGCCCAGCGGCAGGTCTTGAAGCGTCAGGTCTTGAAAGATCACGCAAGCCGCCATTCGATCCATCACCGCGGGAGCCATCGAAGTCAGCCCCGCTCTTGACGATCCGTTATGTTATGTTATCACGCTCGTCAATCCAAAATGTTATACTATAACTGACGCCCGCCATTGTGCTCAAAACTGCCTGGAATACGAGGGAACAGCGGATGCCTGGACGCAACCAGCAGCTGGTACTCGACGCGCTGACGCGCTCCGAGAGGCCGATGGGGGCCTATGAACTGCTTGGACTTCTTCGCCAGGAAGGGCTCCGCTCACCGCTACAGATCTATCGCGCTCTGGATCGGCTCGTCGAGCAGGGCCTGGTTCACCGGATCGAGAGCCTGAGCGCGTTTGCGCTCTGCGTCCACAGCGAATGCGGCACCCATGGGCGCGCCGCCTTTGCAATCTGCGCGAATTGCGGACGGGCAAGTGAGGTTCATGACCCGGCATTGGAGCGGGTGCTGCGCCTGATTGCCCGACGGCAGCGCTTCCAAACCAACTCGGCCACGGTGGAGCTTTCGGGTCTATGCGAGGCTTGCGCGCATTGAACAGGCGGTGGCCTTCCGTCTACGGGGCGATCCAATCGGCTCGCGCCTGACCCAGCTGAAATCCGCAACATCCGGAGACGACCATGCCTCTTGAAGCCTCCCAGAAAATGGCCGTCACGGTTCTTACCGGTTACCTCGGCGCCGGCAAGACGACGCTGCTCAACCGCATCCTGTCCGAACAGCACGGCAAGCGTTACGCCGTGATCGTCAACGAGTTCGGCGAGATTGGCATCGACAACGACTTCATCGTCGATACCGACGAAGAAGTCTTCGAGATGAACAACGGCTGCATCTGCTGCACGGTGCGCGGCGACCTGATCCGGATCATTGAGAGCTTGATGCGGCGCAGAGACCGTTTCGACGCCATCCTGATCGAGACGACCGGCCGTGCCGATCCCGCCCCCGTCGCCCAGACCTTCTTCGTCGACGACGATGTCAGGCAGAAGACGAAACTCGATTCGATCATCACCGTCGCCGATGCCAAGCATCTCCTCGGCGAGTTGGATCATGCCCACGAGGCGCAGGAGCAACTCGCCTTCGCCGATATCGTCATACTGAACAAGACCGATCTGGTGGCGCCGGCCGAACTCAAGGCAGTGGAGGCGCGCATTCGCAGGACCAACCCGACGGCTGCGATCAAGCATTCCATACGTTGCAACGTTCCACTCGACGAGGTTCTGGATCGCGGCGCGTTCGATCTGAACCGTGTCCTCGAAGTCGAACCGGACTTTCTCGACGCGGGCAACGACCATGTGCATGACGATCACGTCACCAGCTTCTCTCTCGTCACGGAAGCTTCGATCGATCCGCGCAAGTTCTTGCCGTGGATCCAGATGATCACACAGAAATTCGGCATCGACATGCTGCGCATGAAAGGCATCCTGGCGTTCGAGGGCGATGAACACCGCTTTGTCGTTCAGGCCGTCCACATGCTGCTCGAAGGCGACCACCAGCGCCCCTGGAAAGCGGGCGAGAAGCGCGTCAGCCGCCTGGTATTTATCGGCCGCAACCTGCCCAAAGGCCTGATTGAAGACGGCTTCCTCAAATGCCGCGCCGAAATGGACTCGCTGGTGGCGCTGAATGCATAGGGCAAGGCCGACGACAGCGCGCGTCCTTTATCCCGTTGCCGAGCGCCTTCGTCTTCGGGACGGGATTGGAAATGAACCGTCTCGCGAACCCACTCGCCCCGCGCGGCCTTGCCCTTCCGGAGAAGACCAGACAGATCAAGGTCTGGATTCGCAGGGCTTGCGGGCTCGATGACGATGTCGTCGTGTCCGTCACGGAGCTGGCATGCCGCAAAAAATGGCTGTCCCGACATTGAAACGGTGATCGGCATAATGCGTCCCGGCGAGAAAATCGAAACGATCCGGGTCAACAAGGCAATCGCCGATGTGACCTCGCACGATCTGCCGCGAGGGTGAATGGATCGGGACATGCGCAGAGTGTTCGGCCTCTCGACCGAAGCTGACGGCGCTTACCGAGTGTCACCGGGCTGTGGCCCGGATCCGGACCCATCGACGAGCCAATGCTCGCCGCATCTTCGGCCGCGCAACTGCTGGCGCTCGACTTTGCCAACGGCGACTACAAGGGAATGACGGCCGGCCGTCAGCGGCTGGTCGTCTCCTTAACCACATGACGAATGCGGCGTAGCTCGCGGCTTTTCGCTGGTTTATGACAATGATCTGTGGTTGTAGCGCGTGGCGGTCGGGCAAAAAAATGCTCCGCTTTGCGTCTGTTTGCCCGGCTTTTCAGCCTATCTGAGGGAGTAATCGATAAAATGGCGAATGAAAACTGGCCCGTTTACGGTGAGATCACCGGCCCTGTCGTGATGATCGGCTTCGGCTCGATCGGACGGGGAACGCTGCCGCTGATCGAGCGCCATTTCAAGTTCGACAAGTCGCGCATGACGGTCATCGACCCACGCGATACCGACCGCAAGCTGCTCGACGAGCGCGACATCACCTTCATGCAGGATGCGGTGACCAGCAAGAACTACAAGAAGCTTTTGACGCCGCTGCTGACCAAAGGCGGTGGCCAGGGCTTTTGCGTCAACCTGTCGGTCGACACCGGCTCGGTGGATTTGATGCGGCTCTGTCGCAAGCTGGGTGTGCTTTACATCGACACCGTCGTCGAGCCATGGCTCGGCTTCTATTTCGACACCAAGGCCGACACTGGCAGCCGCACCAATTATGCGCTGCGCGAATCCATGATCGAAGAAAAGCGCGCGCACCCCGGCGGGGCGACCGCAATCTCCACCTGCGGCGCCAACCCAGGCATGGTCTCGTGGTTCGTCAAGCAGGCGCTGGTCAACCTCGCAACCGATCTTGGCCTCGAATTCTCCGAGCCCGCGCAGCACGATCGCGATGCTTGGGCCAGGCTGATGAAGAAGGCCGGCGTCAAGGGTATCCACATCGCCGAGCGCGACACACAGCGCACCAAGAAGCCGAAGCCGATGAACGTGTTCTGGAATACCTGGTCGGTCGAAGGCTTCATCTCGGAAGGGCTTCAACCGGCCGAGCTCGGCTGGGGCACGCATGAGACGTGGATGCCGAAGAACGGCAAGAAGCACAAGCATGGCTCGAAGGCCGCAATCTATCTGGAGCAGCCGGGCGCCAACACGCGTGTGCGCAGCTGGTGCCCGACGCCAGGCCCGCAATATGGCTTCCTGGTGACGCACAACGAGTCGATCTCGATCGCCGACTTCTTCACCCTGCGCGGCAAGAAGGGCAAGGTCCAATATCGCCCGACCTGCCACTACGCCTACCATCCCTGCAACGACGCCGTGCTGTCGCTGCATGAGATGTTCGGCGCCGCCGGCAAGGCACAACCGGTGCATCACGTGCTCGATGAAAACGAACTGGTCGACGGTGTCGACGAACTCGGCGTGCTGCTCTACGGCCACGACAAGAACGCCTATTGGTACGGCTCGCAGCTGTCGCTGGCGGAGGCGCGCAAGCTGGCGCCTTATCAGAACGCCACGGGCATGCAGGTCACGTCGGCAGTGCTGGCGGGCATGGTCTGGGCGCTGGAAAATCCCGAGGCCGGCATCGTCGAGGCGGACGAGATGGACTACAGGCGCTGCCTGGAAGTGCAGTCGCCCTATCTCGGGCCGATCAAGGGCTACTACACCGACTGGACGCCGCTCGACAACCGCCCTGGGCTGTTCCCGGAAGACGTCGACAAAAACGACCCATGGCAATTCCGCAACATCCTCGTTCGATAGTTCAGCATCCCCGTTCGATAGCAATGTCTCACTGCCTTGCAATCGTCTGGAAATCGGGCGATTGAAGGAAGGCGGCCTGGAGCGACGTGCATCCATTTGGACGCACAAAGTACGCTCTAGCGGTTCGAGTGTACGCATCGTGCTTTCCGAAAAATCGCATCGATTTTCGGGCCAATGCGAGAGGAGAGGATCTTGATGATGACGATTGCGCGCAAATTGCTTTCGGCCGGCGTTGTCGCGGCCGCTGCCGCCTTGGCGGCGTGCACCACCGCCGGCCCGGGCGGGCCGCCATCGGCCACGCGGAGTCCGGTCGAAGGCTCATGGATCGACGCGCAGGGCACAGGCCTGTCGACCTTCGCCGGCGGCAGCTTCAAGACCGTCGCCACCGACACCGGCCAGAAGCTTGCCGACGGCAGTTACGCCATGACCGGCGGCACCTCGGTCCAAATCCAGGGCACTTCGCTGATCCGCCAGACGCCGATCAGCTTCAACTGCTTGTTGATCTCCACCTCGCAGCTTAACTGCACCAGCGTGAGCGGGCAGAACTTTGTGCTGACGCGACGCACCTGAGCCCATACTGAACTGCTTTTGCAAAGGACGGCGGGTTGAGGCCGCCGTCTTTTTGTGCCGGCAAAGCTGGGCCCGATTCCGCTTGCATCGGCTAAAACGCGATGTGAACATGGGCGAAAAGCCGGCTGTTATGTTCCAGTCGAGCGAGGGCGTTAAACACGTCATCCGGGAGACGAAGATGAAGAAGATCGCCGCCATTGCCGCCCTGTCGGCGTCTACGCTTGGCCTGTCGACCGGCATGTCCTTTGCCGACTACACGCTGAACATCCTGCACATCAACGACTGGCACAGCCGCATCGAAAGCAACAACAAATATGAATCGACCTGCTCGGCCGAAGAGGAGACCAAGGGCGAGTGCACCGGCGGCGCGGCGCGGCTGATCACGGCGATCGCCCAGCAGCGGAAGAAGCTGGAAGGCCAGAACGTGCTGCTGCTCAGCGCCGGCGATAATTTCCAGGGTTCGCTGTTCTATACGACCTACAAGGGCAAGTCCGAAGGCGAATTCCTCAACCAGATGAAATTCGACGCCTTGGCGGTCGGCAATCACGAGTTCGACGACGGCGAGGCGGCGCTGGCGCCGTTCCTGGATATGATCAAGTTTCCGGTGCTCGGCGCCAATGTGAAGGCCAACGCGCAATCCAAGCTCGGTGACCGCGTGAAACCGTCTGTTGTGATCGAGGTCGGCGGCCAGAAGATCGGCGTCGTCGGCGCGGTCACCAACGACACGCCGGAGCTCGCTTCGCCAGGCCCTAACGTCACGATCGAGGACGACGTCAAGTTGATCACGTCAGAGGTCGAGAGGTTGAAGGGAGAAGGCGTCAACAAGATCATCGCGGTCACCCATATTGGTTACAAGCGCGAGCGTGACGTCATCGCCAAGATCCCGGGTGTTGACGTGGTGGTTGGCGGCCACAGCCATTCGCTGCTGTCCAACACGGACCCCAAGGCTGAAGGCCCCTACCCGACGATGGTCGACAATCCGGACGGCTACAAGGTGCCGGTCGTCCAGGCGGCGTCCTATTCGAAATATCTCGGCGAGTTCAAGGTCGTGTTCGACGACAACGGCGTCGTCAAGCAGGCCAGCGGCGACCCGATCTACCTCGACAAATCGATCACGCCAGACCCCGCCGTGCTTGCCCGCATCAAGGAACTCGGCGCGCCGATCGAGGCGTTGAAGAACCAGGAGGTCGCCGAAACCACCAAGGCGATCGACGGCAGCCGTGAGAACTGCCGCACCCGCGAGTGCGAGATGGGCAATCTCGTTTCCGATGCCGTCCTCGACCGCGTCAAGGACCAGGGTGTCGAGATCGTCATCACGAATGGCGGCGGTCTGCGCGCTTCGATCGACCAGGGCACCGTCACCATGGGCGAGGTGCTGAACGTGCTGCCGTTCCAGAACACAGTGGCGACCTTCCAGATTTCCGGCAAGGATCTGGTTGCCGGGCTGGAGAACGGTCTCAGCCAGATCGAGGACGGCGCCGGCCGCTTCCCCCAGGTTGCCGGCCTGAAGTATTCATTCGACAAATCGGCCACCGCGAATGCCGGGCGCGTCAAGTCGGTCGAGGTCATGCAAGGCGGCAGGTGGACGCCGATCAATCCGGACAAGGATTACCTGGTCGCCACCAACAACTATGTGCGCCAGGGTGGCGACGGCTACAAGGTGTTCGCCGACAAGGCCAAGAACGCCTACGATTACGGTCCGGGCCTCGAACAGGTGGTCGCCGATTATCTCGGCGCGCATCGGCCCTATACGCCGAAGCTCGAGGGCCGCATCACCGAAATCACGGCCGCCGCCGCGGCGGAACCGGCCCAGCAGCCGGCTCAGGAATCGGCGAAGCCGGCCGAGGCTCCCGCTCCGGCCGAGCCCGCAAAACCGGCAGAAACGGCTCCAGCCGCGACTGCGGAGCCGGCGATGCCCGAACCGCCGGCCGGTTCGGACGATATTGCCACGACACCGCCAGCCGTGCCGACGGAACCCGCCCCGGCAGCGCCGGCACCAGCGGAGGCTGCGCCTGCCGAGCCGGCAAAGCCGGCCGAAAGCAGCCATGTGATCGTTGCCGGCGACACCTATTGGGATTTGGCGGAAAAGGCCTACGGCGATGGCGCCAGGTGGAAAACGATCTCCGACGCCAACCAGGACTACGAGCCGCGCCGCCTTCCCGTCGGCGCAACCTTGACCATCCCGGCCGCAAACTGAATTCTTCGGTCATTGTTGGAAAACCCGTCCGGCAAACCGGGCGGGTTTTTCTGCTTTTGCCTCCCAAGCTTAGATAAGGTGCGGCCAGACGCTGCATTGAAAACCGGCGCGGCATCGCTAGTTTCACGCGGTGTCCGGAGATCCTTTATGACGCCTTCCAACCCTGCCGATCCCAAGGCCGCGACGGTCCTCGACCCGCTGCCGGCAAGACAGCCGCCGGTCGGGGCGGGCAGGATCGGCGTCATGCTGGTTAATCTCGGCACTCCCGACGGCACGGAATTCAAGCCGATGTGGCGCTATCTCAGAGAGTTCCTGTCCGATCCGCGCGTCATCGAACTCAACAAGGCGATCTGGTACCCGATCCTCTACGGGCTGGTTCTCACCACACGGCCGAAGAAGTCGGGCGCCAACTATGCCAGGATCTGGAACCGGCAGCGTGACGAGTCGCCGCTGCGCACCTACACCCGCGCTCAGAGCGAAAAGCTGACCGAGGCGCTGCGCGACCTGCCCGGCGTCAGCGTCGACTGGGCAATGCGTTACGGCAATCCTTCGACCGAGAGCGTCGCCAAAGGGCTGGTCGCGCAGGGCTGCGACCGCATTCTGACATTTCCGCTTTATCCGCAATATTCCGCGACCACGACCGCCACCGCCAACGACCAGTTGTTTCGCGCGCTGATGAAGATGCGCCGCGCCCCGGCGATCCGCAGCGTGCCGCCCTACTATGCCGAACCGGTCTATATCGAAGCGCTCGCCCGTTCGATCGAGCGCCATCTGGCGAGCCTCGATTTCGAGCCGGAAATGGTCATCGCCTCCTACCACGGCATTCCAAAACCCTATTCCGACAAGGGCGATCCCTATCAGGCCCATTGCCTGGAGACGACCCGGCTGCTGCGGGAAAAGCTCGGCTGGAATGAGAAGAAGCTGATCACCACGTTCCAGTCGCGCTTCGGCGCGCAGGAGTGGCTGCAGCCCTACACCGACAAGACGGTCGAAAAACTGCCCGGAGAAGGCGTGAGATCGATCGCCATCGTCAATCCAGGCTTTTCTGTCGACTGCATCGAGACGCTGGACGAGATCGGCAGGGAGGCGGCCGAGACCTTCCATCATGCCGGCGGCGAAAAGTTCGCGCATATTCCCTGCCTCAACGACAGTGCCGAGGGCATGGCGGTGATCGAGGCGATGGTGCGGCGCGAACTGTCGGGTTGGGTGTGAAGCCGATACAATCGAGCGCCGCCAACCGGCTTTCTATGAACCGGTTATCCACTAACACCTGATTGTAACGTCCCTGAAACACACTTAAGTGTTTGGTGAAGTCGGTCGCGTTGAAACATTTCCGTGACCGGCATCTGAGGGAGAGCCAAATGGATTTCAGTGGTTTCGATATCGCGCTTCTTGTTCTTGTCGCTCTTGTCGTGCTCGTGCTTTTCAAAGGCATCCGGACAATCCCGCAAGGCTACAATTACACCGTCGAACGCTTTGGCCGTTATACCAGGACATTGAGCCCCGGCCTCAACCTCATCGTGCCGTTCGTTGACCGCATCGGCTCCAAATTGAACATGATGGAGCAGGTGCTCGACGTCCCGACGCAGGAGATCATCACCCGCGACAACGCCACCGTCGCCGTCGACGGCGTCGCCTTCTACCAGGTGCTCAACGCGGCGCAGGCCGCCTACCAGGTCGCCGGTCTGGAGAACGCCATCCTCAACCTGACGATGACCAACATCCGTACCGTGATGGGGTCGATGGACCTCGACGAGCTGCTGTCGAACCGCGACGCCATCAACGAACGCCTGCTGCGCGTCGTCGACGAGGCGGCGCATCCCTGGGGCATCAAGATCACCCGCGTCGAGATTAAGGACATCAATCCACCGGCCAATCTCGTCGAATCGATGGGGCGCCAGATGATGGCCGAGCGCAACAAGCGCGCGCAGATCCTCGACGCCGAAGGCCTCAAGCAGTCACAGATCCTGGAAGCCGAGGGCCGCAAGGAAGCCGCCTTCCGCGACGCCGAGGCGCGCGAACGCTCGGCCGAGGCCGAGGCCCGCGCCACGCAAGTGGTGTCGGAAGCGATCGCCAAGGGCGACGTGCAGGCGCTCAACTACTTCGTTGCGCTGAAATACACCGAAGCACTGACCAGGATCGGCTCCGCCACAAACAGTAAGGTCGTGCTGATGCCTATGGAAGCTTCGTCATTGATCGGCACGCTCGGCGGCATCGGCGCGATCGCCAAGGAAGTTTTCGGCAGCGAGGGCACTGCCGGCAGCACGCGGCAGGCTGCACGCCCGCCCGTGGTTCGTCCCAGCGAGACCTGAGGCCATGTTCGAACGCATCATTTCCGAACTCGGCCCCTGGGTTTGGATGGTTCTCGGCTTCGTCCTCCTGGTGATGGAGGTCATCGCACCGGGCATATTCATGCTGTGGATCGGCATCGCCGCGCTGCTGATCGGCGTGGTGTCCCTGCTCATCTGGGACGCGGACTTCTGGACCTGGCAGATCCAGGTTCTCGCCTTCCTGGCGATGTCGCTGGTTTCAACCTATGTCGGCAAGAGACTGGTGGGTGGGCGCGATGATGGCACCGATCAGCCACTGCTCAACCGCCGCGGCGCACAGATGATCGGCAGGATGGCCACCCTGGACGAGCCGATCAGGGACGGCCGCGGCCGCATAAAGCTGGGCGACACGCTATGGCGCATCTCCGGCCCCGACCTGCCGGCCGGCACGCAGGTGCGCGTGACGGGCGCGGCCGACGCCGATCTGGAACTGACGGTCGAGGCGGTCCTGGACTGATCCGACCATCTCGGCGGGCGACTTTTCAAACAGGCCTGATGTCTCTCAGAGACTGTTTCGATTCGCTCTGGCGAGCTCAGGCCGCGCCGATGCGCAGCAGATCGTGCAGATGGACAAGTCCGACCGGCCGTCTGCCTTCGACAACCATCAGGCTGGAGATGGTCGAACTGTTGATCGTCTGCAGCGCGGTCGCCACCAGCGTATCCGGTCCGGCCGTCTTCGGCTCCTTGGTCATGACCTGATCGACGCTCATCGCCAGAAGATTGCTGCCGATGTGGCGCCTGATGTCGCCGTCGGTGATGATGCCGATCAGCGCACCATCCGCAGCGGTTATCGCCACACAGCCAAACCCCTTGCGCGACAATTCGAGGATCGCTTCTTGCATTCCAGTGCCGGAAGGCACCAGCGGCAGCCTGTCGCCGACATGCATGATCTCGCGGATCTGCGTCAGATTGGCGCCAAGTTGCCCACCGGGATGGAAGGTGCGGAAATGATCCGGCGTGAAGCCGCGCGCTTCGAGCAGCGCGATGGCCAGTGCATCGCCGATCACCAGTTGCAGCAGCGTCGATGTCGTCGGCGCCAGGCCGTGCGGGCAGGCTTCCGACGCACGCGGCAGCAAAAGCACCACATCGGCCGCCCGCGCCAGCGCCGATCGCTCTCCGGCAGTGACTGCGATCAGCGGAATCGAGAAGCGCCTGGAATAGGCGATGATGCCCTTGAGCTCGCGGCTCTCGCCCGACCACGATATGGCGATGATGGCGTCGTCCCTGGCGATCATGCCGAGGTCGCCATGATTGGCTTCGGCAGAATGGACGAAGAAAGCCGGCGTGCCGGTCGAGGCGAGCGTCGCCGCGATCTTTGAGCCGATATGGCCGCTCTTGCCGACGCCGGTGACGATGACGCGGCCAGCGATATGCGACACAATATCGACGGCGCGCGCGAACGGTTCGGTCAATCCGTTTTCGAGCGCGGCCGCCAGCGCCGCGACACCGGCCTGCTCGGTCGCTACCGTTCTAAGCGCCGAGGCGATCGAAGCCTGCCCATCGAGCCGCTTCTTGTCTGGGGATCCCGCATGCATGGCTGATGCGATTAGCGCTTTGCTGCGCGCCTGTCCAACGGAATTGCCATCCGTCAGCCGTCAAGTGGGCTTTGATCGACCGCCGCCTCAACCCGACGTTAACCATCCCCGTTTACGGTTCGGTAAGTATGGCGCGCGTGCGCCGCGCAAGCAGTGGTAGCGATGTCCGGGGCCCCGCCTGAAAAGAAAAGAAGACGAAACGGCAAGGCGGTCTGCGCCTTGCTGCTGGCGACCAGCGTCTTCGCCTTGCTGCGGCCTGCGCAGCCCTATGCCCAGGTAACCGAGCTGCGCGGCGAGGTTTCGGAATCGGCGATTCTGGACGACCAGCAGCGCAAAACCAGGCAATTGAGCATCGCCCAGGATCAGACGGCGCAGGCCGGTGCAACCACCCAGAGCACTGCGCCGACGCCCGCCTATCAGCCGGCCAGCCCGGGCGCCGTGCAGGACGACGACGCGGCACCCGCGACCGGCAGCATTTTTGATCCGCCGGAAGCAACCGACGATCCGTTTGCGGACGCCCCCGTTCCCGTCCCGCCGCGCCGGCCATCGAGCGCAACCCAGGGCGCAGCCGATCAGGACGAAGCCGCCGAGACACAGGCCGCCACCGCGGCGACGGCCCCGACGGATGACGAGGACACCGCCGAGACGGACCCAATCAATTCCCGTGCCGTGACTATCGATTCCGCCGACAGGCAGCAACTCGATCCGGGCGCCGAGCGCGCCGAAGCCATCGAAGGCCGGGACAGGAGGGCCGAGGACGATCCGTTCGCCGCCACCGGTATCAAACTCGGCTCCTTCGTGATCAGGCCGACGCTCGAGCAAGGCCTGAAGGCCTCATCGAATGCCGATTCAAGCAGCGAAGGAAAGCCGGCCCTGCTGTCGGAAACGACGCTGCGCTTCAACGCGATCTCCGACTGGCGGGAGAATTCGGCTATCGTCGACGGCTACGGGACCTTTCTCAAGACCCTATCGGGCGACGAGGTTGAGGAGGCGCGCGGCCGTGTCGAAGGCACGCTCAATGTCGACTTCGACAACGATCTGCGCGCTATCGCCAAGCTCGGTTACGAGGCGGCGCCGGAATCGGCTTCCTCGCCGGTCGTCATCGAAGGCACCGCCGAGCAGCCGGTGCGCCAGACCATTGATGGCAGCCTGGCGGTCGAGAAGGATGCCGGCAAGATGCGCTTCGCCCTGACCGGCGCAGTCGAACACGACATCTACGGCGACGCCAGGCTTTCGACGGGCGGAACGCTGTCGCAGAAAGACCGCGATTCGACGCTCTATACCGCCACCTTGCGCACCGGCTATGAGATTTCGCCCGCCATCACCCCTTTCACCGAGGTCGAAATCGGCCGCCGGGTCTATGATTTGCGGGTCGACAGCAATGGTTTCGAACGATCCTCGACGCGGCTTGGGGTTCGGGCCGGCGCCGAGCTCGACCTCGGCGAGAAGCTTGCCGGCGAGTTCTCGGCCGGCTGGCTGCGCGAGGCGATCGACGATGACCGCCTGCCGGCAATTTCGGGCGCCACGGTGAACGCCGACCTCAGATGGTCGCCGCAACGCGGCACCACGATCGGCCTCACCGGGCAGACGATCGTCGAGGGCACGACAACCGCCGACGAAAGCGGCACCATCCTTTACTCCGGCCTCCTCACCGCCGAGCGGGAAATCCGTGCCAACCTGATCGGCAACGCAGCTCTCGGCGTAGACTGGCGCGACTACATCGGGTCGGACGGCCAGGATCTGACGCTGAGCGCCGAGGCCGGACTGACATGGTGGCTGAACCGATATGCCGGACTGACCACCCGCGCCAGAACTGAAAAACAGACCAGCAACATCGAGGGCCGCGACTACACCGCCCACAGCATCTTTGTCGGGGTGACGCTGCAGCCGTAAACCAAGCCGCCGCGCACCCTCGGTTCAGGCCCGAGGGCATGCTTTTGCGCCGCATGCATTAGCCCGGGGGTTAGAACGCCGCGCCCCGCTGCTCTGACGGTTTCATCTCGTCGAGAAGCTTGCTGATAACGCCCGCCATGCGTCCGTTCATGTCGCTGCGCCACAGCGCGAAGGCGACGTTGGCCTCGACAAAGCCTTCCGGCGATCCGCAATCGAAGGTGCGCCCTCGGTAGTGGCAGCCATAGAAGGGCTGCTGCTTCTCCAGCTTCAGCATCGCATCGGTGAGTTGTATCTCGTTGCCGGCGCCCTTCTCCTGGCCTTCGAGTATCCCAAATATCTCCGGCTGCAGGATGTAGCGCCCGTTGATGTATAGGTTGGAGGGTGCCGTGCCGGTCTTCGGCTTTTCCACCATGCCGGTAATGCGGAAACCGTGATGCGTATCCTCGCCGCGGCCGACGATGCCGTATTTATGGGCCTCGGCGGGGTCGCATTCCTGAACCGCGACGATGTTGTTGCCGGTCTCGGCATAAAGCTCGACCATCTCCTTCATGCAGCTTTTTTCGGACTGCATGATCATATCGGGCAAAAGCAGCGCGAAGGGCTCGTCGCCGACCAGCTCGCGGGCACACCAGACGGCATGGCCAAGGCCAAGCGGCACCTGCTGGCGGGTGAAGCTGGTCTGCCCTGGCGAAGGTTGCAGCCGCTGCAGGCGGGCGAGCTCGTCGTCCTTGCCGCGTTGGGCAAGCGTGTCATAGAGTTCGAACTGAACGTCGAAATGGTCCTCGATGACCGCCTTGTTGCGTCCGGTCACGAAGATGAAATGCTCGATGCCGGCTTCGCGTGCCTCGTCGACCACATACTGGATGACAGGCCTGTCGACGACGGTCAGCATTTCCTTGGGTATGGCCTTGGTGGCCGGGAGGAAACGCGTGCCGAGGCCAGCGACCGGGAAAACTGCCTTGCGAACTCTCTTCATGCTGTCAAATATCCGCTTCTAAGGCTGTTCGGCAATCCCGCTTCAAGACATTTTCGTGCCGGAATCTGGGATTATGGAACGGCTGGTCAGAAAAAATCTGTAGTCCGTAAAGCACCAACCCGCCTTTTCGTTCCCAACGGCACCTATGGTAAACTAAATGCTAACCGGGTTAGGCGATGAATGATCTTCCTGTGATGAAGAAGGAGGAAAAGATGTCCGTTCGCGACGCCGCAAAGCGCTTCACCAGCATCGTTGCGGCCGCCAGCCTTTCGCTTGCCTTGCTGATGCCCACCGGATCGGCTTTTGCCGACACCGGTTTCCGGCAATGGGTGGCGAGCTTCCGCGCCACCGCGGTGCGGAGCGGCGTTTCCGGCGCCGTTTACGACCGCGCATTCGAGGGCATCAGCGATGCCGACCCGGTCGTGCTGGAAAAAGCGCGTTATCAACCCGAATTCACCGCGCCCGCCTGGGACTATTTCGATAACCGCGTCCATGACCAGTCGGTCGCTGTTGGCAAGCAGATGGCCAGGAAGTGGAAGCCGTGGCTGGACAGGATCGAGGCAAGATACGGCGTCGACCGTCACATCCTGCTGGCGATCTGGTCGATGGAATCGAACTACGGCGAAATCCTCAAGCGCGACGATGTCATGCGCAATGTCGTGCGTTCACTGGCAACGCTTGGCTATGCTGATTCGAGACGATCGAAGTTTGCCCGCACACAGTTGATCGCGGCGCTGAAAATCCTGCAAAGGGGCGACATCGATAAAAGCCACCTCAGTGGCTCATGGGCCGGCGCCATGGGCCATACCCAGTTCATTCCCACCAGCTACCAGGCCTATGCGGTCGACATGGACGGCGACGGCAAGCGCGACATCTGGAATTCGATTCCCGATGCATTGGCAACGGCCGCCAATCTGCTCAGGAAGAACGGCTGGCAGGCCGGCAAGACCTGGGGCTATGAAGTCAGCCTTCCCGACGGAAAGAAGTTCCCGGCCGGATCGAAGTCGTTGTCGCAATGGCAAGCGCTGGGTGTCACGCGTGCCAACGGCAAGCCGTTCAAGAGTGGGGAGAAGGCCACGCTGAAGGTGCCAGGCGGCCGTGGCGGCCCGGCTTTCCTGATGGTCAAGAATTTTTCGGTCATCAAGCGTTACAACAATGCCGACAAATATGCGGTTGCCGTTGGCCTTCTTGCCGACGAAATCGCAGGTTATGGTGGGCTTGTGCAGGACTGGAAGCGGCCTTTCACGAAGCTCTCCTTCGAGGAGAGGCAGGAGCTTCAGCAACGGCTTTCCCAGTACGGCTACTATGACGGCAAGTTCGACGGCAAGATCGGCGAGGGATCGAAAGCCGCCATCATGGCCTTCCAGGCGAAGGCTGGCTTGACCCAGGACGGACATCCGAGCATGGAAGTGCTCAAATGGCTCAGGCAGAACTAGCTTCGCATAGGGCAGACCTGGAGCATCGGACAAATCCGATGCTCAACTTAAGGTAGAGCGGCGGCACGGTTGTATCAGAGTCCGGCGCTCTTTAGGGATGGAGACGGTAATTGGTTTCGGCTGCGCGTATCCGTGTGATCCTTCGTCGCGTGCCGATCCTGATTCTGGCTATTGCCGTCCTGGCCGTCGGCACTGCCGCCGTCTTTCACACGCCGGCCGTGGCGCAGGAAGAACAAAGGCGTGGCTGGTCGCTGCGCGACTTGTTGTTTCTGCGCCGAAGCGAGCGGGTGGAACCGCCGCGACTGATTGAGCCGCGACGGATTCAGAGGATCGGGCCACGGAAGCCAAAAGTCAGAAAGTCGCGTGCCGCGCCGCGCCGGCCGGCTGAGCCGGCAGCCCCCATTGTCGAGAAGGCGCCGGATGCCCGCACCGTTCTGGTGGTCGGCGATTTCATGGCGACCGGCCTCGCCGAGGGTCTTGACACCGCCTTTGCCGAAAACAACAAGGTCAGGATCGTCGTTCGCAGCAATGGTTCGTCCGGTTTCGTGCGTGACGATTTCTACAACTGGCCCGAACAGATCAAGTCGCTGATCGAGACCGAAAAGCCCGCGGCCGTGATCGTCATGCTGGGTTCCAACGATCGGCAGCAGATGCGCGTGAACGGTGAACGCGAACAGCCACGGACCGAAGCGTGGACCAAGGAATACGAACGCCGTACCGAAGCGTTCGGCAGGGCCATCGCATCGGCCAAGGTGCCGTATCTGTGGGTCGGCATGCCGGCCTTCAAGGCGCCGAAGATGACCTCCGACATGCTGGCTTTCAACGACATCTACCGCTCGACGGCCGAAAGCCATGGCGGCGAATTCGTCGACATCTGGGACGGTTTCGTCGACGAGGAAGGCGCCTTTGTCACCAGCGGGCCTGATATCAACGGCCAGCCGGTGCGCCTGCGCACCGACGACGGCATCCGTGTGTCGAAAGCCGGCAAACGCAAGCTCGCCTTCTATGCTGAAAAACCCTTGATGAAGATCCTTGGAATGACCGCGCCCCCGGGCACACTGGCAGCTTATGCGCCAGCCGGCGCTCCGGTCGAGGCGCCGGCGCCGACACCCATGGCCGTCGATCGCACCGTGCCGATGCTGCTCAGCGATCCGGCACTCGACGGCGGTACGGAACTTCTCGGCGCCGCAGCGCCGGCAAAGGCGGACGGGCTTGGCGAAAAACTCTTCGTCGAGGGCAAGGTATCAGCTGCTTCGCCCGGCCGCGCCGACGATTTTTCCTGGCCGCCAAGGAAGCGGCCTGCGGCGGCGGCCGTGCCCGAAACGACCACGGCGATCACTCCCTAACGCGCGTCGCTGTGGCCGGCCCCATGCGACGCGCTTCAGGTTGTTTTTTAAGCATGTCGTTATCGCAAACCGCTGCACACTTTTGCGCGACATGCATTAAACCTGCTCCGGGCACCGGAAGCGCAGAAAACGCCCTCAGATGGCCGCGGGAGTAGCGTTTCCAAACGGTCTCAGCGCGGCAGCACGCTCGATCCCATCAGCGCCTCGTCGATCGAACGCGCTGCCTGACGGCCCTCGCGGATCGCCCAGACGACCAGCGATTGACCGCGGCGCACATCGCCCGCCGCATAGAGCTTTTCGACGCTGGTCTTGTAGTCGCGATCATTGGCCTCGACGTTGTTCGAGCGGCGGCTGTCGATGGCGATCTTCATCTGGCCAGCCAGTTCCGACACCGGCCCGACGGCGGCCGGCCCGGCAAAGCCGATAGCGATGAAGGCGAGATCCGCACGGATGACGAATTCCGTGCCGGCGATCGGCTTGCGCTTTTCATCGACCTCGCAGCATTTGACGCCGGTCAACGCGCCGTCCTCGCCGATGAATTCGAGCGTCGCCACCTGGAACTCGCGCTCGGCGCCTTCCGCCTGCGAGGACGAGGTGCGCATCTTCGTCGCCCAGTAGGGCCAGACCGAAAGCTTGTCCTCCTTTTCCGGCGGCTGCGGCCGGATGTCGAGCTGGGTGACACGCACGGCGCCCTGGCGGAAGGCAGTGCCGACGCAGTCGGACGCGGTGTCGCCGCCGCCGACGACGACGACATGCTGGCCGCCGGCGACGATCGGCGGCGAGGGCCACGCCACCGACTGGATCGGCTCGCCGCCGATGCGCTTGTTCTGCTGCACCAGGTAAGGCATCGCGTCATGCACGCCGTCGAGATCGTCGCCGGGAATGTTGGCCGGGCGCGGCGTTTCCGAACCGCCGCAATAGAGCACCGCATCATATTCTGCGAGCAGCTCCGCCACCGGCTTGTCGACGCCGACATTGATCCCGCAATGAAAACTCACGCCCTCGCCTTGCATCTGCTCGATGCGCCGGTCGATATAGTGCTTCTCGATTTTGAAGTCGGGGATGCCGTAGCGCATCAGCCCGCCCGGCCGGCTCTCGCGCTCGTAGACGTGAACGTCGTGGCCGGCGCGGCCAAGCTGCTGGGCGGCCGCCATGCCGGCCGGCCCCGAGCCAATGATTGCGACGCGCCTGCCGGTCTTCCTTTCCGGCGGATAGGGCCGGATATGACCGGTTTCATAGGCCTTGTCGGCGATCGCCTGCTCGATCGTCTTGATGGCGACCGGAATGTCCTCGAGGTTCAGCGTGCAGGCTTCCTCGCAAGGTGCCGGACAGATGCGGCCGGTGAATTCCGGGAAGTTATTGGTCGAATGCAGGTTGCGGATCGCATTGTCCCAGTCGCCATTGTAGACGAGATCGTTCCAGTCCGGGATCTGGTTGTGGACCGGGCAGCCGGTCGGCCCGTGACAGTACGGAATGCCGCAATCCATGCAGCGCGCGGCCTGTTTCTCGACCTCCTTGTCCGACATCGGCAGCGTGAACTCGCGAAAATGCCGGATGCGGTCGGAAGCCGGCTGGTACTTGTGCACCTGCCGGTCGATCTCGAGAAACCCTGTTACCTTGCCCATAGTCCAGTCCCTGCTGTCCAGATGGCGCGCTCGACGACGCACCCGTTAACCTCATAAGGCAGCCATGGCAACCTTCAGTCCGAGGCCAGGATTGTTGATGAAGGCATCGACCGGGAAGCTTTGCTTCCCGGCAATCCCAATACCTATTCCGCCGCAACGCCCATGCGCATGCGTTCCATTTCGATCAGCGCGCGGCGGTATTCGACCGGCATGATCTTCCGGAATTTCGGCCGGAAAGTCGCCCAGTTGTCGAGGATCTCGCGGCCGCGCACCGAACCCGTGTAATGGACGTGGTTCGAGATCAGCTGATAGAGCCGCTCCTCATCATGGCTGGTCATGTCGCCGGACACGTCGACGCGGCCTTTGTGATCGAGGTCGCCGCCATGATGGAGCAGTTTCTCCATCAGGTCGTCTTCTTCGGGAACGGGTTCCAGTTCGACCATCGCCATGTTGCAGCGCTCGGCGAAATCACCCACCTCGTCGAGCACATAGGCGACGCCGCCCGACATGCCGGCGGCAAAGTTGCGGCCGGTCTGCCCGATGACGACGACAATGCCGCCGGTCATGTACTCGCAGCCATGGTCGCCAACACCTTCGACGACGGCGGCGACGCCCGAATTGCGAACCGCAAAACGCTCGCCGGCGACGCCGCAGAAATAGGCCTCGCCCTCGGTCGCGCCGTAAAGCACCGTGTTGCCGACGATGATCGAATCCGCGGCGACGATCTTCGTGTTCTCAGGCGGGCGGATGACGATGCGTCCGCCCGACAGGCCCTTGCCGACGTAGTCGTTGGCCGCACCGACCAGCTCGAACGAAACCCCACGCGCCAGGAAGGCGCCGAAGGACTGGCCGGCGGTGCCGTTGAGCTTGACCGAGATCGTGTCCTCGCGCAGGCCCTTGTGCCTGAAGCGCTTTGCCACTTCGCCCGACAGCATGGCGCCGGTCGAACGGTCGACATTGCGGATCGGCAGCTCGATGCTGACCGGCTGCCTGGCTTCGAGCGCCGGCTTGGCCAACTCGATCAGCTTGCGGTCGAGCACGTCGTCGATCGGATGCTTCTGCCGCTCGGTCCAGTGCACCGCCTCATGCGGCGCATCCGGCTTGAAGAACATCTTGCTGAAATCGAGCCCGCGCGCCTTCCAGTGCTGGATCAGCGCCCGCTTCTCCAGGAGTTCGGTGTCGCCGATGATCTGGTCGAGATGGGTGTAGCCCATCTCGGCGAGCAGCGCCCGGACCTCTTCCGCCACATAGAAGAAGAAGTTGATGACGTGTTCCGGCGTGCCCTTGAAGCGCTTGCGCAACACCGGATCCTGCGTCGCGACGCCGACCGGGCAGGTGTTGAGATGGCACTTGCGCATCATGATGCAGCCGGCCGCGATCAGCGGTGCGGTCGAGAAGCCGAATTCGTCGGCGCCAAGCAGCGCGCCGATGACGACGTCGCGGCCGGTGCGCAGGCCGCCATCGACCTGCAGCGCGACGCGCGACCTGAGGCCGTTGAGCACCAGCGTCTGGTGCGTCTCGGCAAGGCCCATTTCCCACGGGCTGCCGGCGTGCTTGAGCGAGGTCAGCGGCGATGCGCCGGTGCCGCCGTCATAGCCGGAAATGGTGATGTGATCGGCGCGCGCCTTGGCGACGCCGGCCGCAACCGTGCCGACACCGACTTCCGAGACCAGCTTGACCGAGACATCAGCCGCCGGGTTGACGTTCTTGAGGTCGTAGATGAGCTGCGCCAGATCCTCGATCGAGTAGATGTCGTGATGCGGCGGCGGCGAGATCAGGCCGACGCCGGGCGTCGAATGCCTGACCTTGGCAATGGTGGCATCGACCTTGTGGCCGGGCAGCTGCCCGCCCTCGCCGGGCTTCGCGCCTTGCGCGACCTTGATCTGCATCACATCGGAGTTCACTAGATACTCCGCCGTGACGCCAAAACGCCCGGAAGCGACCTGCTTGATCGCCGAACGCTCGGGGTTCTTGCCGCCGTCCGGCAGCGGCAGGTAACGGTCGGCCTCTTCGCCGCCCTCGCCGGTGTTCGACTTGCCGCCGATCGTGTTCATGGCGCGCGCCAGCGTGGTGTGCGCTTCCCTGGAGATCGAGCCGAAGGACATCGCTCCGGTCGAGAACCGCTTGACGATATCGGCCGCCGACATGACCTCGTCGAGCGCGACCTTCTTGCGCCCGGTTTCTTCGGCCAGCCTGATCTTGAACAGGCCGCGAATGCTCTGCGCCCGCGCCGTCTCGCTGTCGATCTGAGCGGAATAGTCCTTGAACGTCTGCCACGATCCCTGGCGCACGGCGTGCTGCAGGGTGGCCACCGCATCGGGCGACCAGATATGCGCTTCGCCGCGCATGCGGAACATGTATTCGCCGCCGACCTCGAGGCTGTTGCGCAGCACCGGGTCGTTGCCGAAGCCGTCGGCGTGGCGGCTGACCGTTTCGGCCGCGATCTCTTCCAGCCCGACGCCTTCGATCAGCGTCGCGGTGCCGGTAAAATATTTTTGCACGAAATCGGTCTTCAGCCCGATGGCGTCGAAGATCTGCGCGCCGCAATAGGACTGGTAGGTCGAGATGCCCATCTTCGACATCACCTTGAGAATGCCCTTGCCGATCGACTTGATGTAGCGGGAGACGACCTCATTGGCGTCGACTTCGGCCGGCAGCTCGCCGCGCTTATGCATGTCGAGCAGCGTGTCGAAGGCGAGATAGGGATTGATCGCCTCGGCGCCATAGCCCGCAAGGCAGCAGAAATGATGCACCTCGCGCGGTTCGCCGGACTCGACCACCAGCCCCACCGACGTGCGCAATCCCTTGCGGATCAAATGATGGTGGACCGCCGCCGTCGCCAGCAATGCCGGGATGGCGATGCGGTCCGGCCCGAGCTGACGGTCGGACAGGATGATGATGTTGTAGCCGCCGGCGACCGCCGCCTCGGCGCGCTCGCACAGCCGGTCTATGGCGCCCTGCATGCCGGCCGCGCCTTCGTTCGAAGCATAGGTGATGTCGATCGTCTTGGTGTCGAAACGGTCCTCGGTGTGACCGATGGAGCGGATCTTCTCAAGATCGCCATTGGTCAGGATCGGCTGGCGCACTTCGAGCCGCTTGCGACGCGAATTGCCGACGAGGTCGAAGATGTTAGGCCTTGGCCCGATGAACGACACCAGGCTCATCACCAGTTCCTCGCGGATCGGGTCGATCGGCGGGTTGGTGACCTGGGCGAAGTTCTGCTTGAAATAGGTGTAGAGCAGCTTGGATCTGTCCGACATCGCCGAAATCGGCGTGTCGGTGCCCATCGAGCCGACCGCTTCCTGGCCGGTGGTCGCCATCGGCGACATCAACAGCTTGGTGTCTTCCTGGGTAAAGCCGAACGCCTGCTGGCGATCGAGCAGGCTGACGTCCCTGCGCAGCGCCCGCGGCTCGACCGGCTTCAGGTCTTCGAGGATGAGCTGGGTGTTGGCGAGCCAGCTCTTGTAGGGATGCCTGGTCGCGATCTCCGACTTGATCTCCTCGTCGGAAACGATGCGGCCCTTCTCCAGGTCGATCAAAAGCATGCGGCCGGGCTGCAGCCGCCACTTCTTGACGATCCTTTCCTCCGGCACCGGCAGCACGCCGGCTTCCGAGGCCATGATGACGCGATCGTCGTCGGTGACGATATAGCGCGCCGGGCGCAGCCCGTTGCGGTCGAGCGTGGCGCCGATCTGGCGGCCGTCGGTGAAGGCCACCGCCGCCGGCCCGTCCCACGGCTCCATCAGGGCGGCGTGGTATTCATAAAAGGCCTTGCGATCTTGATCCATCAGCTTGTTGCCGGCCCAGGCCTCAGGGATTAGCATCATCATTGCGTGAGCGAGCGAGTAGCCGCCCTGCGTCAGGAATTCGAGCGCATTGTCGAAACAGGCGGTGTCCGACTGCCCCTCATAGGAGATCGGCCACAGCTTGGAGATGTCGTTGCCGAACAGTTCGGAATCGACCGAGGCCTGCCGCGCCGCCATCCAGTTGACGTTGCCGCGCAGCGTGTTGATCTCGCCATTGTGGGCGACCATGCGATAGGGATGCGCCAGCTTCCACGACGGGAAGGTGTTGGTCGAGAAACGCTGGTGGACGAGGATCAGCGCCGTCTCGAAACGCGGATCGGTCAGATCCTTGTAGTAGGCGCCGACCTGATAGGCCAGGAACATGCCCTTGTAGACGATGGTCCGCGATGACATCGACACGACGTAAAAACCATTGTCGACGCCCTTGGTCTCTTCATGGATACGACCGGAAATCACCTTGCGCAGGATGTAGAGCCGCCGCTCATAATCGTCGTCGCTCTCGATCTCGGCGCCACGGCCGAGGAACACCTGCCGCTGGACCGGTTCGGAAGCAGCGATATCAGGCGCCTTTGACAGCGATGAATTGTCGACCGGCACGTCGCGATAGCCGAGTAGCGGCTGGCCTTCGAGCTGCGCGACCTCGGCGATGATGCCTTCGATATGCGCCTGAAGCTCAGGATCGCGCGGCATGAACACATGGCCGACGGCGTAATGGCCAGGCTTGGGCAGTTCGACGCCCTGGCTGGCCATCTCCTCGCGGAAGAAGCGGTCGGGAAGCTGCACCAGCACGCCGGCGCCGTCGCCCATCAGTGGGTCGGCGCCGACGGCGCCGCGATGCGTCAGATTTTCGAGCACCGCCAGGCCGTCCGTGACGATCTGATGCGACTTGACGCCCTTCATATTGACGATGAAGCCGACGCCGCAGGCATCGTGCTCGTTGCGCGGATCGTAAAGGCCGTGGGCGGCGAACCCGGTAGGGGTCCGCCCGATCTTGGTCAGGCCAGTGGCGATGGACGGATTTTTGACGGCTGGCGCTTTCGTCTGCGCGGCCGGGCCGTTCGTCGCAGATGGCGTCACTTCCGTCATCGTCCTGTCCTCCATCCCCAGCCCTTAGGGCGCTGGTTTCCGTTGGGAAGCGCATGAGCTTCCCTCTCATCCTTGCGGCACGTCTTGCGAAAATCCTTGCAGAACCAGGCGGCCTGGTTCGCATCCGGCAATCGTACAGGCCAGAGCCAGGCTGTCTACCTGTCGCTCGCGGCAACGGCCGGAGAGGCCCAATGATACGCCAATCCAGCCTGTTTTGTGCGACAAAATAAGACAGCACTACTGTCCTAAATTTTTATGACAGAAATTGCGGATGCGCACAAGACCGATTCACAACAATTGTGAGCATCCAGAGATAGAAAATTACGCGCCACCCCGTCAAAACGCAACCTTCAGTCGTCCGCCTTAATGCATGTCGCGCAAAAGTGTGCAGCGGTTTTGCGATAACGACATGCATGAAAACAAAAACCTAAAGCGCGTCGCATGAGGCCGGCCGAACGCGACGCGCTTTAGGTCCGGCCTCTCGCTGGCTTTACCGCTTTTCCGGCGCTTGGCACTTGCGAGCGGCATGCGAAAGCGGCCAAGGTCGCCTTGATTTTCCCCAGCACAGGCAAACGCATGAATTTCGCTTCCGACAATTGGGCAGGCGCCCATCCCAGCATCGCCGCGGGCCTGTCGGCCCATGCCGGCGGCTTTTCCACCGCCTATGGCGACGGCGCCCTCGACGAGGCCGCATACCAGCGCTTCAACGAAATCTTCGAGCGCGAGGTCGCGGTGTTTTTCGTGGCCACCGGCACCGCCGCCAATTCCCTGTCGCTGACCGCCTACAACAAATCGGGCGGCATTTCCTTCTGCCATCGAGAGTCGCATGTCATCGAGGATGAATGCGGCGCCCCGGAATACTTTACCGGCGGCTCACGGCTCCATGCCGTCGACGGTGCGCTGGGCAAGATCGATCCGAACGACCTGGACAGGGCGGTCGGCCGGTTCGCGGCTGAAATCGTCCATTCCGGGCGCCCGATGGCGGTGTCGATCACCCAGTCGACCGAGGTCGGCACCATCTACACACTGAACGAAATTGCCAGGATTTCGGCGATCGCCAAGCATCACAACCTGCCGCTGCACATGGATGGTGCCCGCTTCGCCAATGCGCTGGTCGCGCTCGAGACAACACCGGCGCAGATGACCTGGAAGGGCGGCGTCGACATCCTCTCTTTCGGCGCCACCAAGAACGGCTGCTGGTGCGCCGAGGCTATCGTGCTGTTCGACCTCGACCGCGCCAGGGAACTGGCCTTCCTGCGCAAGCGCGCGGCGCAATTGTTCTCGAAATCGCGCTTCATCGCAGCGCAGTTCGAAGCCTATTTCAAGGACGACCTGTGGCTCGACACGGCGCGGCATGCCAACGCCATGGCAGCACGCCTCGCAGCACTGATCGAGGATTCCGCGTCGGCGCGTCTGGCCTGGCTGCCGCAAGCCAACGAAGTGTTCGCGGTGATGAAAAAGGCCAAGGCGGAACGGGTGCTTTTGGCCGGTGCCGCCTTCTACGACTGGCACAAGCCGCACGGCTTTGCTGGCCATATCGGCGAGGACGAAGCGCTCTATCGTTTCGTCACCAGCTTTGCGACCACGGCCGAAGAGGTCGACCGCTTTGGCGAGCTAATTGCTGGATAGCGGCACCTATCCATAAAAAAGGGCGGCGCCAGGCGCCGCCCTCGTCTGTTAGGTCGTCTTTGTGACGCAGCTTACGCGGCGGTCTTGGCCTCGATCTGCTTGGCCTTCGCCGAAGACGCGGAGATCGCGATCTTGCGCGGCTTCAGCTCCTCGGGAATATTGCGCTTGAGGTCGACGAAGAGCAGGCCGTTCTTCAGCGAGGCGCCGACGACGTCAACATGGTCGGCAAGCTGGAAGCGGCGCTCAAAGGCCCGGCTGGCGATACCGCGATAGAGCAGTTCGGAGCCTTCGCCATTGCCCTCCTTGCGCTCACCCTTGACTGTCAGAACGTTGCGGTGAGCCTCGATCGAGAGCTCATCGTCCGAGAAGCCGGCGACCGCCATCGAGATGCGATAGGAATCCTCACCGGTGCGCTCGATGTTGTAGGGCGGATAGGTCTGTGCACCTTCGGGCTGCGCAAGCGAATCGAGCATGGTGAATAGCCGGTCGAAACCGACGGTCGAACGATAAAGCGGGGAAAAATCAACGTGACGCATAGTGTGTTCTCCTGTTGAGCAACAAACGTGTGGCCGGTGCGAAACCCGTGACGGCGTTCCGGATGGGCCAGCGGCCCCGACATTGGCGGCCGCAACAGACATTTGGGGAGCACGAGAAGGCATTTCAAGATTCTGCCGCCTCGGTGAACGGCAGATGAACCGCGACTTCGGCGGACGTTCAGCTAAGTCGCGCTAGACTGCTTCCAGGATCAAGGAACAGGCGGCGGTTACGGCGTCGCGCGTCCTCTCGGACATGCAAAAGGAAGCTGTAACACTTTGATTGCGCATGATTCACGGCGAAATCGGCTGCGGTTTTCGCGGTTATGCGCGAGATGCCGCAACGGGGCCGACCGGGTGTAACGTCCCTTCCTCCCGGATCGACGGGGGGCCGGAAGCATGCCGCAAGCTGCTTTCGGCCTCACTCGCCGGCTGGCTCGTTCAGCCTTTCCAACGCGTCCGGAATTCCTTTGCTTTTGCTGCCCTTTGCTTTTGCTGCATGGGGCGTCTATGCCTACCACAGCTTGCGCCATGCAGGCAGCGACACATAAAACGCAGCGCCGAATGACGGACCTCCTCGACAAAATTCCCCTCTTCCGCGAAATTCCGGGCAATCCGCTGCCGGAAAATGCGGCCGGTGGTTTCTTCACCACGCGCGACGGCAAGAAGATCCGTTATGGCCTCTTTGCCGCCGTTGCCCGCCCGATGAAGGGCACCGTGGTCCTCTTGACCGGCCGCAACGAGTGCATCGAAAAATATTTCGAGACCATCCGCAACCTCGCCGACCGCGGCTTTGGCGTCGCCACCTTTGACTGGCGCGGCCAGGGCGGTTCCGACCGGCTGATCAGCGATCGCGAGCGCGGCTATGTCCGCAGTTTCTTCGACTACACCGGCGACCTGGAACAGTTCTTCGAGGAGATCGTGTTGCCCGACTGCCGGGGGCCGTATTACATATTGGCCCATTCGGCCGGGGCGGTGATCACGCTGCTTGCCGGGCCGTCGATGGTGAACCGCGTACGGCGCATGGTGCTGATCGCGCCCTTCCTGGCGGTGCCCGACCTGCCGGTCTCGACAGCCACCGTTCGCCGCCTCTGCTCGCTGTTCTGTCTGCTGGGCCTTGGCAAGCTTTACGCCGCCTGGGGTCCGCGGCCCAGAAAAACCATACCCTTTGCCGTCAACAAGGTGACATCGGATCCCGAGCGGTATCGGCGCAACACGCTGCTCTACGAAACCTACCCGCAGCTGGCGCTCGGCGGCCCGACGATCCGCTGGCTGAAAGCGGCGGCGCAGGCCTCCGAGGTCATCAGCGATCCCGACTTCATGGCCAGGATCCGGGTTCCCTTGCTGGTGGTCGCCGCCGGCGCCGACCAGGTCGTCTCGACTAAAGCGGTGGAAACCTACACCAGACGCCTGCGTCTCGGTTCACTGCTGATGATCGATGGTGCACGCCATGAAATATTGCAGGAAGCCGACTTCTATCGCGAGCAGTTCTTTGCCGCCTTCGATGCCTTCATTCCGGGAAGCGATGACAACTCCTGATTGAGTGCCGTGCTCCTCCGGACGCGCAAAAGACCGCTCCAAATCATTGAAATCCATGACTTGGCTTGAAAGAATGACTTGGCTTGAACAAATGCCTGCCAGGTCGATCGTCGGCTACACTTGCCGGGTGAAATCCATGATCCAGTTGGTCTCCCAGGTCTTGCCGCCATCCGCTGAAAAAGCCTGCTCCCAGCGCGCCGATTTTTCAGTGATCCGCGACCACAGGAAGCGAACCTGGATAGCGCGTCCGTCAAAAACGTCTTCACATAGGAACGTGCCGACGCCTGCTTGGAAGGCGCCGCGCATCGGAATATCGATGGTCGCCGGATTGCGGCCGTCGATCCACCAGATCGACCATTGTCTCGTCGCCGGATCGAAGGTCCGCAGTGTGGGGGGGGGGGTGGGGGCCGCCGGGGAGAAAAAAAAAATTTGGTGGTCAATTGCGCGCCCCGCCAACGGCGGGGGGCCCGCGGGATTGCCCCCACAAACCACCCCGGTAGTGTGG